>NZ_JBHXTO010000156.1:0-21539 GCF_042677425.1 Streptomyces sp. NPDC127119
TCGCCGTCCTGGGTGCGACGAGCACGCGGGCGGCGGGCGCGGTGCTGAGCGCGTACGACGAGGCCGCGCTGTCGGTGATCAGCGTGACGGACGGGGACACCCGGCACATCAACCGGGTGTTCCAGTGCGCCCGGCCGAACGACGCCATGCAGATGGTCGCCGTCTCCAGCTACCTCGGGATCCACGATCTCGACGACATCGCGCTCGTCGACAACGAGACCGAGTACAGCCGCCAAGTCACCCGCTTCCTCAGCGAGGGCCTGCGCACCGGCGGCAACCGGACCGTCCTCGCCGAAACCTTGCCGCTGGACAGCGACAACCACGCGGCCCGCGCCCGGCAGATCGTGGCGAAGCGGCCCGGGGCCGTGGTCCACGGCGGGGACTGGCAGGACGCCGCCCGCTTCGCCCGCGCCCTCGCGAAGACCGGTTACCGGGGCCCGAAGTTCGCCACCCAGGCCGCCCACGACCCACGATTCCTGCGCGAGGCGGGCGCCGCGGGCGACGACTGGCTGATCGTGTCCACGGCGGTCGACCCGTCGGCCGTGCGCTCGGCGGGCGCCTTCGCGAAGGCGTTCCGCGCCCGCTTCGACACCGCTCCGCCGCTGTTCGCCGCCGAGGCGTACGACGCGGTCCGGCTGATCACCGCTTGCGTAGAGGGCCTGGGCAGGAAGAGCGTGTCCCGCCAGGACCTGGTGCCGGTACTGCGCACAACCACGTTCAAAGGGGTGTCCAAGCCGTACGCCTTCAACAAGGAGAACGGCTGGTACACAGGCGACGAGGGCGTCTTCCTCTACCGGGTGAAGAACGGCCGCTTCCGCTTCCTGGGCACGGACCCCGCGAAAGCCTGAGCCTGTCCTTCAACGGGAAGATGTATTCATCATGCGGTTTCCGCCCGGGGCCTAGGCTTTGGATGAGATCCCCGGAGAAGGGGCGCGTAAAACTGGCACGGAATCTCAAATGAATCTCAGATCGGGAATTCGATACTCCGGACGGGCCGGTGGAAAAGTAATTCCGGTCGCCGACCGCCGGCCTTCGATTCCTCAGGGCAAAAGAACACATGGGCGTGCCGCCGAGCCGTCCGGAGTTCCGGGCGATTCGGCGGCACTGATCGAAGTACGTCAGTCGCCCGCGAGTCCGAACGGCCGTCCCTGGATGGGGGCGTGGCTCCACCAGGAAGGTGCGTCGATACGGCCGAGGGTGTGCCCCGCCTTGACGACCTGGGTCGCGAAGTAGCGGGCGATCAGCCGGTACACCATCTCGCTGGGATGCCCGAGGTCACTGGTGGTGATCCGGTTGCGGTGAGCGCTCGCGGGGTCCTCCTGCGGTTCGCCCGGCAGGGGAGGTGTGTAGAACACGGGGACTCCGGAATCCTGGAAGTCCTTCTTCAGACCCCAGCCCGCCAGGTCGGTGCTGATCTCCTGCATCCAGCGGTTCATCCGCACGTACCGTGCGTGGTCCGGCTGCGGTGCGTGCGGCCCGGCCGGCCAGTTGTCCAGCAGGTCCGCCAGCAGCGTGTTGTAGGAGACCACGACGGGTTCGATGGTCTTCGCCTCCTCGACCTTCGCCGCCGTGTCCTTGCGCATGTTCTCCATGAAGCGGCAGGCGTTGTAGACGCTCGGCAGGTCGATCACCATGAAGTGGTGATCCTGCACCCGGTCCGGGAAGGCGGCGTTGATCTTCTCGACACTCGCCTGGATCTCCGCCACGGCAGGGAAGGCACCCTTGCCGCTCAAGCCCTTGACCTCGCCCGGGTGGTTCTGCCGCCAGGCCAGCCAGTCCGCGTAGACGCCGGTGGCGGGCAGGGTCGGGCTCGGAGGGTAGTCCGGGCGCTTGGCGGTGACGAAGTCGTTGAGGCCGATCCAGATGACGTGCAAGGTGGGCCCGTCGAAGCGGCCGGTGTAGTTCTTGCGCTGCCAGAGGTAGCTCTCGACCTGCTCGTCCAGCGTGGTCAGGGCCCCGGCCTTGGGCGTCCAGTCGCGGGTCGCGATGGCTCCGCCCATGGAGTAGTTGACGTAGCGGAAGACCTTGGCGGGCTTGTCCTTGGCCGGCTTCGCCGCGGCGGAGCCGGAGAGCCCGGATTTGGCACGCTCCTCCAGCTCCGCGAGGTAGGCCTTGGCGTCGAACTTCTCTTTCTGCGGCGCGTCCCAGTCGCTCACCCACATCTCCGCGCCGCCCGTCAGGGCGCGGTGCTGGGACGACGCGGCGAGGGTGACGTCCTTGTTGCCCCACATGATCGACTCGCCGGTGGCCCACTCCACCAGGAAGTCCGTCCAGTTCTTGCCGTCGCTGAAGCGGCCGGTCTCGTTCACGCGCATCCCGCCGAGACCCAGCGCGTTGAGGAGGCGGCCCAGTTCCCCGGTGGGCCACGTCCACTTGTTACCGATGTCCGACATGCTGTCGCCAAGGACGACGAGGTTCTTGAAGTCAGCCATTCCTTTTCCTGCTTCCCCGTACTACCGATGTGATCGAATCCATGCCGAAGCACGCCGTTGATACGGCGGACGGGAATTATGAATTCCTCGGTCTCCTCCTGACTGCCGTCATCCCCCGATCTTTTCGGCAGCGCTTCTCGAAATACCGTAGGGGAGGTGGAGCGAGCGCGGAAGAGAGGACGGGAGACACATTTACCCTCATTATGTCCAAGATGATTTCCTTTTCACGCCCGCGTGGCCTTACCAAGGTCTTTGCGTGAAGTGATCCTGTGCGTGTTCATCCGCTGAGGCCGAGGGTGGTCTGGGGGCGATGGCGGTCGCGGGCGGCCTGACGGAGTGCTGCGGGGATGGCGAGGATTTCCAGGCTGGCCATGATGAGGGGCGGGCCGGTGGCAGGCCGGCGAAAGCGGCCGGACCGCCGAGGTAGACCTCGGTGAGGTCGAAGCCGAGGATCAGGTGCCGCGCGGCGGGTGCGGTTCGCCTTGGCGTCGCGGCGCAGCAGGCCCGGCCGTGACCCGGGCACGACGCACGGCGCCGGCCTACCGGAACGGGTCGCCACCTGTAGCGGCGCTGTGGACGGTCGCGGCCAACTCCCGCAGTGGGCCCACGACATCGTGACCAGCCACCGCCAGCCAATCCCCGTAACGGCCGCACGAGGCGGGTGCGCGCCCAGCAGGCCGTCGGCCTTCGCGCGGCCCCTCCCTGCCCGGCCGGTGGCGCGGGCCGGGCCTGCGCGGTGACGTGCGCGGGCTTCGCGGCTCGGGCGGAGCGATCCGGATGAGCGGCGTGGCTGCCGCCCCGGGCCGGGGGACGGACGCGCGCGCGGCAGCCCGACCGGCGAAGAGTGACCGTTCGCCCTGCCCCGCGCCCTGGACCGGGCGGACTGAACTGCGCCTGTCCGGTCTCGCTCGATCCGAGACATGCAGGTCGGAGAGACCCTGCGCCTCACCTCCAGCGCCACCGCGGCGTGTTCCCCTACGAGGTGGCGGTCGGCCTGCCCCGGCCCAGACGGGCGAGGGCACGGTCGTGGACGCGGCTCAGGAGCAGCAGGGCGCAGGTGGCGCCGATCAGGGCGCAGAACATGTCCCACTGGGTGTCCCAAACGTCTCCCTGGGTGCCCAGGAAAGCGTCCGCGGCCTCGCCTCCGGTGACCGCCGCCAGCCATTCCAGCATCTCGAAGACGGCGCTGAAGGCGAGGCAGGCGCAGACCGTGAGCGGGGCGAGCCAGCGGCTGCCGCGCAACGGGGAGGTGCGGACGAGGAGTTCGCGTACCAGGATCGCCGGGACGAAGCCCTGCACGAGGTGGCCGAAGCGGTCGTAGGGGTTGCGGTCCCATCCGAGCCAGTCGCGCACCCAGTCCCCTGCGGGCACCTCCGCGTAGGTCCAGTGGCCGCCCGCGATGAGGACCAGGGCGTGCACCGCCAACAGAGCGCACAGCAGACCGCTCAACGGGAAGCGATGGCGCAGCAGGATCGCCAGCGGCAGGCCCGCCATCACCCACACCGTCTCCAACAGCCAGGTCGTCGGATCGGCCGCGCCGAACCTCGACACCACGAGCGCCGCGGCCACCACGACGGCGAGGACGGCCGGCAGACGGCGCCGGGGCGACAACCTCGCGTCCAGCGTCGGGGCGGGGGTGGGATGGGTGGCGGTCATGGACTGCTCCTCATATGCAGGGCGGGCCCTCACTATCGAGCCCATCCGCGACCGCCCTCATGAGTACAGGTACTCAGATCACGGCGTCGCACCGCCCTGATCGGGGTGAGTGATAGCGAAAGGCAACCTGTCTCCTCCCGCGGACACCGGCGCGGAGGTGTGGGGGGGGTAACCGCCGACGGGGCGGCAGACCGCGCCGACTTCGCGTACGCAACCGCCATGTCCCTACAGGGGACGGACAGTTGCGCGGTCTTCGCCACCGCATCGGGGACGTACCACCTCACCGGCTGACCGACGGCCCCGGCCGCGATGTCAGTGGGCGTCTCTAGCATGGACGATGCCAGGGTGTTAGGACATCAGAAGGTCAGGAGTGCTGTGCGATCAAGCTTCGGGGATTCCGCCGCGGACCCGGAAACCGGGACAGTCGCGGGACGGCTCAGGACCGTCGAACAGTGGCGCTCCTACCTGGCTGCGTACGGTGCCGATGTTCTGCGGGTGTCTGCCGAGGGCGAGTTGTTCAACGTCGGCGACGAGCAGCGGGCCACCGGGTGGCTGGGCTACGAGGGCGCGGACGAGCAGCGGATCGCGGCTCTGGAGGACCGGCTCGGCACCCGGCTCCCGCCCAGCTATCGCTCGTTCCTGGGCGCCTCGGACGGCTGGTCGCATCTCGGCCCGTTCATGTATGAGATGCGTACGACCGGCGCCGTCGACTGGCTCGACGATGACGACGCCGACATGTACATGGACACCTATGACGATGAGCCGGACGACGCGAGCGAGGACGTCAGAGCCCCCGTCCTGCTCATCGCGGACGAGGGCGACGCCCAGTCGTGGCTGCTGGACTCCGGGGACGTGTCGCAGGACGGGGAGTGGGCCGCGTACACCTGGTCGAGTTGGCAACCGGGTCTGAGCGACCGGTACGGGTCCTTCGCCGAGCTGGTCGAGGCGGAGCGCAACTCGTTCGAGGAACTCAAAGGCCACGAAGGCAGGGCCGTTCATCCGGACGGTGCCGAGCAGTTGGTGGCCGAGGGGCGTGCGCAGGCCCTGCGGGGCGAGGTGGAGCGAGCGGCGGCCACCTTCGAGCAGGCCGCCGTCAAGGGCTCGGGGGCCGGTGCCTACCTGGCTGTCATATTGGGCGCCTTCCTCGACCTGGCCTACGCGCATCACCAGGTCCGCAATGGCATCCTCGGGCGTCCGCATGTCATCGAGGCGGTCGGGCTCGAACACGTACGTGCGGAGGCTGTGCCGCTGTATCTGCGTCGCACGGTGGAGGAGTACGGACCTGGGCGGGACTTCTCGTCGATGCTCGTGCCGGAGGTCCGTATGTCCGAGGGCAAGCCCGTCACGGACTGGATCCCCCACGCCGCGGCGTCGGCCCCGCCGACGCTTCCGGAATCCCCGGTCTTCCAGGAGGCCCTGGACGCGGCCCGGACGATCGCCCTGTCCGGGGCCATCGACGACGCCTGGACCGTCATCGAGACCGCTCTGCCCCACTGGCACTCCGAGTCGCCGCACCGCATAGCCCCGGTCGTGCTCCTCACCGACCCGGCCTTCCGCGAGGTGATCACCGCACACCGGGCCCGTCTCGTCGTCACCACACCGCGGGGCGAGGCGCGCGAGCGGCAGCAGCCCGGGTGACGGCGAGAGGCCGGCCTTTCGCCTCGCGCGTACAGGTGCTTGAGGCTTGACCAGATAAGCCGGGAGCACCCCAGGACGACGGTGCGGGTGCCCGGCCGCGGGTGTGGAGCCGGGGGTGATGGGGACCGGCCCGCCCGTTCTCAGATGTTGATGATGACCGGCCCGCTCCTTGAGGGAACCTCGTCGTGTTCCTCCAGCAGCTCGCGCAGCCTGTCGGCCTCGGTGTGGCCGAGGACGTCGAGTATCGCGAGTGCCTCGTTCCACGCCAGGCGGGCCTCCTGGGGGGACGTGACGGCGAGTGCTTCGCCCCGGTGGACGAGGGTGTCGGCGATCAGCGAGGCGTCGTTGAGGGCGCGGTAGTGGGTGAGCGCGTGGTCGAAGGCCTCCAGCGCCTCGTCGTGCTGTCCGAGGCGGTGGTGCGCGACACCCATGGTGTCCCAGGCCGCCGCCTCGATGTTCCTGTTCCCGGACCTGTTCGCGATGCGGACCGCGCGGCGGCAGTCCCCGAGCGCCTCCTCGTACTCGTGCAGGAGCAGGCGGGTCCAGGCCACTTCGTTGGTGACGCTCGCGATGCCGACGTAGGCCCGCGTCCTCGTGTACAGGGCGCAGGCGATCTTGTACTGCGCCAAGGCCTCGCGGTGGTCCTGCCGGACGTTCGCCAAGAATGCCAGGTACCGGTGGGTCAGTGCCGTGAAGGGGACGTCTCCCATGTCGGTGAACAGTTCCAGCGCCCGTTCCAGGTGCGCGGCTCCCCGCGCGTGGTCGTTCGTGCGGACGTGGGCGAAACCGAGGACACGATGCATGTGGGCCTCGCCCAAAGTCTCTCCGAGCCGCTGCGCGCCCGCGAGTGCCGTGGTGTGCAGCTCGATCTGCTCCTCACGGCGCCCACGCCGGTCGAGGACGAGTTCCAGGGTCGCCGCCATGCGCCAGGCGTGCGCGCCCGTGCCGTGACCGCTGTCCCGGGTGATCACCGCCTCCAGCGCCGGCATCTCCCGCACGAGCCATTTCGCCGCGCGGTCCGTGTCGGTGAACGACAGAACCTGCGTGCCGGGCGCGGCGTCGGGCAGCGGGAGAGGTTCCCGGTGCGTGTACAGCTGGGTGGCCGCGCCGCGCGCGCTGTGCAGATAGTGGTCGAAGAGCCGGCGGCGGGCGTCCTCACGGGCTTCGGGCGGGTCTTCGGCCAGGGAGAGCTCCTGGCTGAAGGTCCGCAGCAGTTCGTGCGAGCCGTAGAGACCGGGCGCGGGCTCGGTCCACAGGCTGGCCCGGGTCAGCTCGGACAGCACGGGGCGGGTCTGTGCGGTCGTCAGCCCCGCGAGGCTCGCCACGGCCTGCACGGAGACGCCGTGGGGCGGGCACATCCACAGCAGCCGGAAGAGCCCGGCCGCTTCCGGAGTCAGCGTGCGGTACGACCAGGAGAAGACCGACCGGGTGTCGGTGGCCGGGTCCCCGACGGCGAAGACGCCGAGGTCGTCGCGGCTCTCCGCCAGTTCCGCGGCGATGTCCGCGAGCGGCGCGGCCGGGTGGCCCTCCGCACGCGCGCACACGATCGCCAGGGCGAGGGGCAGCCTGCCGCACTGCTCGGCGATGCCGGTCGCCGCCTGCCGGTCGGCGGCGACGCGCGCCGCGCCCAGCCGCTTCGCCATGAACTCGATGGATTCGGTGACGGTCAGGATGTCCAGGCGCAGGGAACGCGCGCCGTTGGCGGCGACGAGTCCGTGCAACTGCTCCCGGCTGGTGATCACCGTGACGCACGTCGGTGTCCCCGGCAGGAGAGGTCGTACCTGTTCGGCGCTGCGGGCGTTGTCCAGGACTACCAGCACGCGCCGTCCGGCGAGCATGCTGCGGTACAGGGCGGCCTGACCGTCGAGGCTCGGCGGGACGTCCTCGGCCGGTACGCCGAGTGCCTCCAGGAAGTAGCAGATCGCGGCCGACGGCGTGAGCGCGACTCCCGCCGGGTCGTAGCCGCGCAGATTGACGTACAGCTGTCCGTCGGGAAAGTGCCGCGTGTTGCGGTGGGCCCAGTGCAGGGCGAGCGTCGTCTTCCCCACGCCCGGCGCGCCGCCGATCGCGCTGATGACGACGGCGGCCGGCGTGCCGCCGTCGGCCGGCAGCAGGTCACGCATCCAGTCGAGTTCGGCTCTCCTGCCGGTGAACGCGTGCAGGTCTGCGGGGAGTTGGGCGGGACGCACCCCGGGGCTCGTCCCCTGGCCGGCCCCCGGACTCACGCCCCGGCTCCCACCCGGGCTCCCACCCGGGAAGGATTCGTCGCTGGTGTCAGCGGACTTGGGGTCGCCGGAGGGGGACGTCCTCGTCGGCACGACGGTGCCGCGCAGCACGCGGATCTGGGCCTCGCGCAGTTCGGAACCGGGATCGACGCCCAGCTCGCTCGTGAGCCGGGACCGGACGACCTGGTAGTGGTCCAGGGCCTGGGCCACAAGACCCTCGGCGGCGAGGACGAGGACGAACCGCGCCTGGAGGCACTCGTTCAACGGTTCGCTCTCGGCCGCCCGCCTGACCAGCGGGAGCACCCTGGACGTGTCTCCCGAGGCCAGCGCCGCGTCGGCGGCGTCCCTGACCGCGTGCAGATACTCGGCGTCGACACCGGCGAAGACCGCGTGGGAATGCACCGTGCGGGGAAGCCCTTCCGCGGTCCGCCCCAGCCACAGGGAGAGCGCCCGGACGAACAGGCCGGTGGCTTCCGCGGGCCGCCCCGCGGCCGAGGCGGCCTGCGCCGCGTCCCGCAGTCTCCGGAACCTCAGCAGGTCCAGTGCCTCGTCCTCGGTGTTCAGCCGGTAGCCGCCGGCCGCGCGCACCAGGACACTGGCCTCGGTTCTGCGGGTCAGCTCCGGTTCGAGCAGTCTCCTCAGCGCACCGATGTGCCGGTGGACGACGTTGACCGCGTGCTCCGGCGGATCCTCGTCCCATAAGGCGTCGACTATCTGGTGCAGGCGGACCGGCCGGTCCGCCTGCACCAGAAGCAGTGCCAGCAACGACCGCTGCTTCGGTGGGCCCAGGCTGAGCTCCGTCGCGTGCCGCCAGGCCCTGAGAGGCCCGAGCACCGAGAAGCGCAGTGCGACGTCCGCCGTGGGCTGGTTCTCGGGGCTCACTTCTGGTTCTCCCTGCAGATGGTCGTCCGGTGGTTACTGGCCCTGCCGAGGGCGCGAAGTGCGCCGCTCATGCGCAGGTACGGAGCAAGATCCTCAAGCTCTCACCCGGTTGCCGCCCCGTGACAGGGCGGCGACGGACCGGAGACACTCCGTACGTGATCCCGACATCGGGCGGCCTCCCCGACACCGTGGGCCGCCGACGGGCGACCGCGCCCCACACTCTGCGCGCTCCGGCCGGGTGGACGCCAGACTCGGCCATTTGCGGCCAGTCGAGAAGAAAACGCGCTCGGCGCTCAAGTCCGGCTCTGCGTGGGCCCGTACGCCGAAGGGCCCCACTCGCACGAGTGGGGCCCTTCGGTACGTATCAGCGGGTGTTCGTAAGCGGTGCGGGGTCAGTTCCCTGTGGACGAGCGCCGGTTGCGCAGAGCGCGCAGTGCCAGGTGACGGCGTGACCTCACCGTGCCCGCCGGCACGTCCAGGATGCGTGCGGTCTCCTCCACACTGCATCCGTAGATGTAGAGGTAGACGAGCACCTTCCGGTGGTCCGCCGAAACGCCCCGCAGCAGGGAAACGGCCTCCATGGCCGCGTGTGCCGGTTCGGTGTGGTCCTCCTGCGCCGGGTCCCCGCTCTCGGTGGTCACCGTCTCGTACCGGGCGTAGGCACTTCGCGACCGGTCGATGATCAGGTTCCGCGCGACCTTGAACAGCCAGCCGCGTACGGACCCTTCCCGGCTGAGGAGTCTGTCGGCGTGATGCCACGCCTTGACGAACGTCTCCTGGACGATGTCCTCGGCGAGATGGTGGTCCGAGAGCAGTCTGTGCGCGTAGGCGAGGAGTGCGTCCCTGTGCTGCTCCACCAGACCGTCCACGAGGTCGGGAGCCGGCGAGGTCGTCGATGGAGCGATGCCCGCGAGTAGCGTCATGGTGGCTTGTTCCTGGTTCTCTGTCGCACCGGTGCTGCGTCCGGACAGGCGGGGGACTGTCCGGACGCGGAAGCACACGGGGAGGGATCTGGTTTCGGGACCGACCGTAGGCAAGGGCCAGTGCCGAAAGAGTGACGGTCGGGCCACCGCGGCCGTCACTTTCCACCGTCGTCCCGCGTCCTCACCCCTTCGCCGCAGGCACGGTCCTTCCGCGGTCGCTCTGCGGGATGTCCGCCTTGATCGCGAACCACACCCCTCCCACGCCCTGCCCGTTGGTGTCCCCGGGCTTCTTGTCGCCCTTGAAGGTGTACGCGGGCCAGCAGTTGAAGGACTCCTGCCGGCCGCCGCCCGGAGTGGTGAACGGGAACAGAACCTTGGGGTCGAGTCCCGCGGCCTTCGCGTCCGCCGCCGTGACGGGCTCGCTGGGAGTCCACTTCTCCAGGCACTTCGCGTCACAGGCCGTCTTCATCGGCCAGGGTGTGTCCTTCGTGAACAGGTACAGCGTCCGGCCGTTCCTGTCCTGCAGCACCCGGCCGAGTCCGGGGCTGTTCAGGACGCCCAGGGCGGGCCGCTCGGTGCCCGTTCTCGTGCCGTCCGGAGCCGCGGCGTACCAGGTGTCCTTGATGCCCTGCCCGGCCGTGTCACCCTTTTTGCCGGGAGCGTAGGTGTAGAGAGGCCTGCCGGCGATGGTCATCTGCTCGACCCCGTCGGCACGGGTGATCGAACCCAGCAGAGCCTGCGCCACCCCCTGGGCGGCTGCCGGTTCCCGCGCGGGGACCGGCAGCCAGGTCGTAGCGCACGCGTCCGTGCAACTCGACTTGCCGGGACGGCTTTCGTCCGCCCTGGAGACGTACACGGTGCTGCCCTTCGAGTCGACCACGACGGGGCCGAGTTCCTCGTCCCGGCGGACGGAGATGCCCTCGGAGCTCAGGGGCACCGCCGACTCCTCGACCACCTCCAGCTTGAACTTCCCCGACGGCTTCTCCCCGGCCTGCGTCGCACCTCCCTCGCCGGGCCGGTCGGCGCCGCAGGCGGACAGGGCCAGGGCCAGCACCACGGCCCCCGCGGCGAAAGCGGTCCTCCGGTGGTTCCTGTGCCGGTGCCGGTGTATGGCGTTGTGCGTGTGGCTGTACGTGTTCATACCCTTCCTCGCTTCGTCCGTACGCGGCACCCCATCCCGAGGTGCCGGGGTGCCGAGGTGCTACTGGGTGGCGAGGAAGAGGTAGTCGGCGGTGTAGGGCACCTTGGCCGTGGGGTGGGCACCGGCGTCGCAGCTGCCGGCCGGGGCCACCCCGCCTTCGGTGTTGAGCCGGAGGACGGTCCGCGTCTTGGCCAGGAGCCCCTTGTCCGCACCCGTCTGCGTCGCCTTCAGGATGAGCTCGGGGATGTTGCCCTCTCCGTTGTCGAACTTGTTGAGGACGCTGCCGGTGACGGAGGAGCCGTCGGGCGCGATCCACTGCGGGGGCCCCGTGGGGCCGGGCTTGGCGAAGGTGTGGTCGATGTCGCCCTGGAGGGTGGCTTCGACGTTGTCCTGGGTGAACGCGTAGGTGCCGTCGGGCTGCTTGGTGCAGGCGTAGACCTGGGACCCCTTGACGACCCCGCGCAGGGCCGAGTCCCGGATCGTGCCCGGCAGATCGACACGGCCGGGGAGGGCGAACGCCTGGCCGCGGACGGCTCCACCGGGGAACTCGCCGGTGTGCAGGTTGAAGTAGAACTTCTCGGGGTGGGCCTTGATGTCACGCAGCAGCGCGGCGTCCTTCACCTTCACGGTGCCGTAGACGTGCTTGCTGCCGTCCTTGAGCTTCTCGGTGAAGAACGGGATCTTCACATCACCGTTGACTCCCCGCCCGCCCTGGTGCAGGTGCGCCAGGGTCGGAGTGTCCGTACCGCTCCACGCCAGCGCGAAGGACACGTCCTGGCCCTGGACGCGCATGAGCGCCACGGCGCGGCCGTCCTTGTCACCGACCGCCGGCTTGCCCTCCACCGGCACCTCGTTGTCGCCGGTGAGAACCGAGGCGAAGAACGTGGCCCCGGCCGCGTCCTTGCCGTAGCGGCCGATCGCCCCCGCGGCCTGCGCGGAGTCCGCCGACGCGTGCCCGCCCGCCGACTCATGGGCCGCCCCGCCCGCGTCGATGTCGTCACCGTTGCAGGCGGTCAGCATCAGGGCGCCGGTCAGGGCGGATGTGGCGATCAGTGCGAAACGCTTGCTGTTCATGAGGTTCTGCCTCCCCGTGGGTGTCACCGCGGGTGGGTCCGCGGTCCGACACCTGAGACACGGGATACTCCTGCGCTCAGGGTCACCCGGTGACAGTCCTGAGACGTTCCTGGAACCGGCCGGGGCCAATTCGGCAGCCGCCGGGTCCTCCCCGGCTCCGGTCGAGGACCGCGACGGCGGCACCGGTACGTTCATGGCCTCCGCGCCGACGTCACCGTACGCAGCAGCCATTCGACCGGGCCGTACCGGACGCTCCGCAGCAGCCACCGGCTGACGACGAGCTGGACCGCGTACGGGACGAGGCAGCCGGTCAGGATCGCCGTGGTGGCCCAGCGGCCGTCCCCGGCCAGCCCGCAGCCGGTGAAGACCAGGGCCATGAGCAGCGACCGGGTCAGGTAGTTCGCCGGCCGTACGAGCGGCCGGGGCCAGCACACCGCCCGGTCGCCGCCCCGACGGGAGTCCAGCAGGAGCAGCAGTCCGCAGACGTGGGTGGCGGTCAGCGCCGGTGCGGTGAGCACGCCGGGCCGCTCCGGCCTCGTACCAGCGCACGTCCAGTAGCCCGTTGCGGCAGACCGCCATGAAGACGCCGCCTGCGAGGCCGATCGGCGGGCGGCGGACGAGGACGCGCACCATGCGGCTCGCCGCCGAGGAGCATCAGGCCCTCGTCCGACTCGGCCCACAGGGGCAGTTCTCGCGGCCTCAGCTGAGGGAGAGCAGGGAACCGGGCAGCAGCGGGACGCCGTCCACGTGGGCAGGCCTGAGCTGCGGCGTCCCCGCAGGTCAGGCACTCGCGTTCTGGTCCACCTGGTGCGACCCGCGCGGTTTCAGGGGCACCGCCGGTAGCGGCCGGGTGCTCTGGCGGGCCCCAAACCCGGGCCGAACCGGCGGCCTTCGGCCTCTTCGGGCAGGTCGAGCAGGTGTGGTTCCTGCCCGAAGAGGCCGACACGTGGTCAGTGAACTTCAGTGAAGGTCCGGCCGGGTCTCGGTCAGTCGAGGCCTTCGATGATGCGGAAGTCGCGCTCGACGCCGTCGGAGAGGGCGGCCAGCGCCTCCTGGTAGGCCGGGCTCTCGTGCGCCGCGACGGCCTGCTCGAAGCTGTCGAACTCGATCAGGACAGTGCGCTCGGCGATTCCGTCGTCATGCGCCACGACCCGACCGCCACGGGCGAGGACCCGACCGCCCGCGGCCTCGACGGCCGCAGGGGCCAGCTTGCCGTAAGCAGCCAGCTTCTCAGGGTCTGAAATGGTGCGGTAGGCGCTGATCCAGTAGCCCTTGGGCATGGAACCTCCAGTGTTGGGATGCCAGTGCGAGGATGAGTGCATCTGACTTATGGGTTGGTCTGGGACGAGCGTCGGCGGGCGAGAGCGGCGCTTGTCAGCGTCGCGATCGCCATGGCGCCGATGCCGACCAGCGCCGCGGTGGTGTAGGCGCTGTCGTCGGGGAAGAGGTGGCCGGCGCCGGTGCCTGCGGCGAGGATAAGGCCGCCGATGGCGCTGCCCAAAGAGAACCCGACGCTGCGGACGACGTAGGTGAAACTCATGGCGCTCGACGTCTCGCTCTTGGGGGTGACGGCCAGGATGACGCCGGGCATCGCGGCGGAGAAGCCGCCGACACCGAAGCCGAGCACGCCCATCGCCACGAACAGTTCGACCAGGTCCGACCGGGCCGCCGCGAACAGGGCGAACCCGCCGCCGACCACGACGGCACTGCAGGCCAGGAGCAGGGGGTCGGCGATCCGCGTCCGGACCCGCGGCGTGAGCTTGCCGGCGACGAACCCCAGCACCGAGAACGGGATGAGGACCAGCCCGGCGACGAAGGTCGTCAGCCCGAAGCCGTATCCGGCGCCGGGCGGCGTCTGCGCGTACCGGGTGATGAGCGTGAGCAGGAGGTACATGCCGATCCCGCCGACGAACATGCCGATCCCGCCGACGAACATGGCGAGGTTCGCCCCGGCGACCGCCGGGTGCCGCACCGCCCGTACATCGATCAGGGGCGTCGTGCTGCGCAGCTCGATGACGGCCCAGACGCAGAGCAGCACCACCGCGACGACGGCGAGGGCCCCCGCCACAGCGAGGTGCCGGCTCCACAGATTCCGTTCGCCGGCGAGGAACAGCACCAGGATCAGCGCGACGGCCAGGACGACCGCGCCTGCCACGTCCACGTGGGCCGAGCGGCCTTCGGGAGCTTCGGGCATGGACCGCCAGGCGGTCAGGAGGGCGGCGGCGGTGACGACCAGGCCGAGGCCGTACGCGGCCCGTACCCCGCCGAGCTCGGCGAGCAGTGCGGCCAGCGGGTAGCCGACGCCGGCTCCGATGATCGAGACCACCGAGATCAGCGCGATCACGGCCGCGCTGCGCTCCTCGGGGAGGTGGTCCCGGGCCACGCCCATCATCAGCGCCGTCAGCCCGAGTCCGACGCCCTGGGCCGCCCTGCCGGCCAGCAGCCCCGCGAAGGGCAGCGGCAGCACGGTGAGCGCACTGCCGGCGACGACCGCCAGTGTGGCGAGGATCGTGGCCCGCCGGTGCGGGCCGGCTCCGAGCCGGCCGAGGACCGGCGTGGCGACGGCGCCGCTGAGCAGCGCGACGGTCAGCGTCCACTGCGCGCTGCCGAGCGAGACGTGGAACGAGGTCGCCACGCTGGTGATGAGCGGCGTCCCGAGGCTGGCGACCGCCGCCACGACGAGAGCGATGAACATCAGGGCGGGGACCAGCAGCCGTGCCTCGGAACGCGCCACGGGAAGTGCCTTCGCCGCGCCCCCGCCGATCGGTTGCCCGGTCACTGCTTCGGCCCTTCGCGGTCCTGGCTTTCGAGCTCTGCCAGACGTTTCAGCGCCGGGAGGGCCGCCACCAGCGCCGCGACCTCGTCGCCGGTGAGTTTCCCGATCAACCGCTCGAACGCGTGGACGCCCGCCTGGCGCCGCGTCCGGACATAGGAGGCGCCGGTCTCGGTCAGGCACACCAGCGTGACCCGCTTGTCGGACGCGTCGCCCCGGCGCTCGACCAGGCCGGACTCCTCCAACACCCTGACCAGTGCGGTCATCGCGGGCTGGGTGATGCCCTCTACCGCGGCCAGATCGGTGATGCCCTCGGCGAGCCCGAGCCGGTCACGGAGTCGGACAGGCCGACCAGCGGAATCCGGGCTGGTGTCGCATCCTGCCCGCACCAGCGCCCGCTGCGTTCTCGTTCACCTGCTTCGGGATGCGCGCCATCCGCCCGGGTCCCTGCGGCGACTGCCTACTGGTAGCAGGGGCTTCCGCACAGCACGGTGAGTGTGCCGCTGCTGCTGGTTGACGTGGCGGGAACGTGGTGGGTGGTGGTCGTGGGGGTCTTGCTGGTCTCCCAGGGCATGGGGACAGCCATGGCCTGGGGGGCGAGGGCGGTGAAGACTGCGGTGGTCACGAACACGGCGGCTACCGCGCGCTTACGCAGACGCATGTGGACTCCTCGATCGATGATCCGCTGGTGAGGCGCGGCGGCCTGCGTCGTTCTCGGTCAGGCCGTCACGACTGACTGCCAGTCTTTCCGCGGTTCCGACAGCCCGACAACACATTTCAGTGACGCCCAAATCCTTTGACATCGATCGCGGAACTGTCCTGAAGACTTCGCGTCGACCGCGGTGTCCACCCACTTCCTTGCCCCGGGCAGGACACCCCTGCGATGACCAGCACTCCCCCGCCGCCGACAGGCGGAACCGGCCCTTCGAGCTGCATCTTCTCCAGCAGCTACAAGTCGTCGCCCGGCCGGGTGAGCGGGCGCCGCTCAACGGCGAACGCCCGTCTCCTAGGAGGAGCGCTTGTCGGCGCGTGCCGAGCGGGTCGCGTGCAAGGACGCCAGAAGCTGGAGCCGCTCCGCGTCGGGGCTGCCCGGTTCGACGGTGAAGGCCAGTATGAAAGGGCCGGGTCTGCCGGGCAGCGGATAGGTGTCCCAGTCCAGGACGATGTCACCGACCTCGGGGACCCGGAAGGTCTTGGAGCCGCTGACCGACGCGCGTACGTCGTGCCGGGCCCACAGTCGCCGGAACTCGGCGCTGCGGATGCTCAGTTCACCCACGACGGCGGTGGCACGCGGATGGGTGGGATCAGTGGCGACGGCGGCGCGCATCATGCCGATGTAGTCCAGTGCCTGCCGCTCCCAGTCCGGGCAGCTCCGCTCGCCGGTCAGCGTGTCGTCGAACATCAGCAGGAGCATGTTGAGCCGGTCGGACGGGTGGTCGTCCGGGCTGCCGAGCAGCGCCTCCGCCATCGGGTTCCAGGCGAGCAGATCGAGGTGCCTGCCGAGTACGAGCGCCGGGGTGTCCATCACCTGCAGCAGTCGCCGGGTGCTGTCCGGCACCTTTTCCGGACCGTGGTGCGTCCGGGCGGGTAGGGGCCGGCGGGCGGCGTGGGCCAGGGTGAACATGTGCCGGCGTTCCTCGTCGTCGAGTCCGAGTGCGTGGGCGAGCGCGTCGAGGACGTCGTCGGACGGGCGTACCTCCCGGCCTTGTTCCATCCGCTGGTAGTAGTCGGTGCTCAGCCCGGCCAGAAGTGCCAGTTCCTCGCGGCGCAGCCCGGTGACCTTGCGTCGGCCGCCGGGTTCCAGACCGACGTCGTGCGGACGCAGTCTGCCGCGCCGGGCGCGCAGGAAATCTCCCAGCTCACGAGCGTAGGGATGGCTCATGCCCCCAGTGTGCCGCGTCGCCGGGCAGGCAAGGTAGGTCTCGCGGACCTAGGCAACCGAGAACGACCGATCCCGTGCGCACTGCTCCTAGCGTCGTCGGCGTACCGCACCGACACCCTCAAGGAGCAGCGGATGACCGGATGGACCGCCGACCGCATTCCCGACCAGCACGGCCGGGTCGCCGTCGTCACCGGCGCGAACTCGGGCCTCGGCCTGGTCACCGCCACCGAGCTGGCACGCCGCGGCGCCCACGTCGTGCTCGCCGTCCGCAACACCAACGCCGGTGAGGAGGCCGCCCGCCGGATCGGCGGCGACGTCGAGGTACGGGAGCTGGACCTGGCCTCCCTGGGTTCGGTACGGGCGTTCGCCACGGGGCTGACCGCCGACCACCCGGCGATCGACCTGCTGGTCAACAATGCCGGCTTGGTGCTGCTCGGCCCGCGCCGCACTTCCGTCGACGGCTTCGAGTTGCAGCTCGGCACCAACATGCTGGGCCACTTCGCGCTGACCGGCCTGCTGCTCGACAGGCTGGCCGCGGCGCGGGAACCCCGGGTGGTCAGCCTCAGCTCGATCACCCACAAGAGCGCACACCTGGACTTCGACGACCTGATGTTCGAGCGTGCCTACCGGGCGGCTCCCGCCTACGGCCGGTCCAAGCTCGCGACGACGGTCTTCGGCCTTGAACTGGACCGCCGCCTGCGTGCTGCAGGATCGCCGATCGTCAGCACGCTGGCCCACCCCGGTCTCACCCGTACCAACCTGACCCCGCGCGCATGGGAGCATCGTGGCCGGTTCGGGCAGTTGATCGCGTGGGTCGGCCTCCTGGCCACCCAGTCCGTGGAGCAGGGGGCGTTGCCGCAGTTGCGCGCCGCGACCGAACCCGGCCTGCGGGGCGGCCAGTTCTTCGGACCGTCCGCGCTCGGGGAGACGAGGGGCCGGGTCAGCGACGCCCGGCTCAGCCGGGAGGCGACCGACCCCGCTGTGGGCAAGCGGCTCTGGGCGGCGGCCGAAGAGCTGACCGGCGTCAGCTATCTCTGAACCGGCGAACGACCTTGCGGCCTGATGCCGCGCTCAGTCCTCTGCCCGGCTTCTTGCGCCTCATGGCCGTGCGTGTGGCTAGCACGCCGCTTCGTCGGGTGCGATGACCTCGCGCTGCGCGGTCTGTGCGACGCGCGCGAGCAGTGTCCGCAGTTGCTCGGTGTCCTTGGGCCCGAGGTCGGTCAGGAGGCGTGCTTCGGCGGCACCGAGGCTGTGCCGTACTTCGGTGAGTCGGTCGCGTCCGGTGTCGGTGATGAGGACCTGGCGGGCGCGCCGGTCGCGTGGGTCCGGCTTGCGGGTCACCAGATCGTGGGCTTCGAGGTCGTCGAGGAGGTAGGTCATCACGGTGCGATCGAGACTGACTTCTTTGGCCAGGGCGAGCTGGGACGGCGGCTCGCTGCCGCCGGCCAGTGCCACCAGGACCAGGTAGCCACGGGCCCCGCCGGGCAGGCCCGCGACGGAGTCGGTGGCGACGCGGCGGAACGCCGCGGACACCATGCGGATCGCCCAGCCCAGGTCGGTGTCCAGCGCCAGGGATTCGGTCTCGGCACGCGGCTTCTTGTTCTCGGACGTGGATGCGCTCACGCGCACATCGTACCGCATGCGCTCGCCGACAGATGTTCTTGCTAACAGAACATCTTCTAGGCATAGTGGTTTGCGGAAGAGCGCCGGGCCGTCATCCGTGCCGCGCGCTGAGAGCACCACAGCAAGGAAGATCACCATGAGCGCCGACTCCGCTTTGCAGGGCCGTACCGCACTCGTCACCGGAGCGACGTCCGGCATCGGCAAAGCCATCGCGCACAACCTCGCCGCCCAGGGCGCGGGCCTTGTCCTGCACGGTCGCGATCAGGGTCGTGGTGAGGCTCTGGTCAAGGAGATCGAGAGCGAGGGCGGCCGTGCTCGTTTCATCGCCGCCGATCTCACCGACGCCGACAGCACGCTGCGCCTGGCCGCCGAGGCCGGAGCCGTGGACATCCTGGTCAACAGCGCGGGCCTGTACGAGTTCGCTCCGACCGCTGTGAGTGATGCAGCGAGCTTCGACCGGCAGGTCGCGGTCAACACGCGCGCCCCGTTCCTGCTGGTCGGCGCGTTGGCGCCGGGCATGGCCGCGCGGGGACGGGGGTCGATCGTGATCGTCGGCTCCAGTGCGGCCCGTATGCCCGCCCCCGTCGGCGCCGCCTACGGCGCCTCCAAGGCAGGCGCGGAGATCCTCACCCGTTACTGGGCGACCGAGTTCGGTCCCTCCGGCGTGCGTGTCAACACCGTCTCCCCCGGCCCCGTACACACCGAGGGCACCAAGGCCATGCTCGGCGAGCACATCGCGATGCTGGACAGGACCAACGCCCGTGGCCGCGCGGGAGATCCCGGCGAGATCGCCGACATCGTCTCCTTCCTGGTCAGTGACGCCAGTTCCTACGTCAACGGCGCCGTGCTGTTCGCCGACGGCGGCGAGCTCAGTGCCCTGCCCTCCTGAGGCTGCTCGACATGAACCTCTTCGTCATCGGCGCGACCGGCTTTGTCGGCGGCGCCCTGGCCCAGCATCTGTCCGCCGAAGGCCACGCGGTCTCCGGCCTGGCCCGCACCAGGAACGCTGCCGCCACCCTCGACTCCCGAGGCATCACGCCCGTAGCAGGCGACCTGGACGAGCACCGAGGCGCCGTCCTGAAGGCGGCTCAGACTGCTGACGCGGTCATCTATGCCGCCCAGGCCGGACCGGCGCAGGAGACCGCAACCGTTCAGGACCTCGTCCGAGCCCTGAGCGGCACGCGCAAGACGTTCGTCTTCCTGTCCGGCACCGGAGTGCTGGTGCAGCGCACTGCCGGCGCCTGGAGTCCGGACGTCTTCGCTGAGGACGATCCGTTCACGCCCGAACCCCTGGCCGCCTACCGCAAGGCCGCGGAGGACACCGTCATGGCCGCCGCCGACAACGGGCTGCGTTCGATGGTCATCCGGCCCGGTCTGATCTGGGGTCCCGGCGATCACGGTCACGTGTCGACGGTCTACCGGTCGGTGGCCGCGACCGGGGCGGCCTGCTACGTCGGGGAAGGGCTGAACACCTACAGTCACGTCCACATCGACGACGTGACCCGCTTGTTCTCCCTCGCCCTGGAGAAGGGCCGGCACGGCGGGCTGTATCACGCGGTGGCCGGAGAGATCCCCAACCGCTGGATCGCCGAACGCGTCGCCGCGGATCTCGGCGTCAAGGCACACAGCCTCACCTCCGAGGAGGCCACAGGTGTGTGGGGCGAATTCGGCGCCCTCATCATGTCCGTCTCCGGCCGCATCCGCGCTGTCCGCGCACAGCAGGATCTGGGCTGGCAGCCCCGGCACACCGACATGCTGACCATGATCGGTGAGGAACGTCTGCGCCGGCTGGCCATCCCCTCAGGGTGAGGACGGATTCGCCTCCGCCCCACACGCGTCACCCTCGGTGGCGAGCCGCCCATCCCGCAGTTCCTCGCCACGGCCCTCAACTCAGCACGCCCGTTGACCCTTTGTCCTCGATGAAAGGCCCCTGCCATGAGCACTGGCGACTGGCTTCCCGACGGCTTCTCCGTACAGCGGATCGACACCAACCACACCCGTCTGTCGGTCGCGGTCGGCGGCAGCGGTCCCGTCCTGGTCCTGCTCCACGGCTGGCCCCAGACCCCCCGCGCCTGGGCCCGCGTCATGCCGGACCTCGCCCACGACCACACCGTCGTCGTGCCCGACCTGCGTGGAACCGGCGACAGTTACCGGCCCCAGGGCGGCTACGCCAAGACCCATCAGGCCGACGACATACGCGGAATCCTCAACGCCCTGAACCTCACCGGCCCCGTCGCCGTGGCCGGACACGACATCGGCTCCATGGTCGCCTTCGCCTGGGCCGCCACCCACCCCGAGGACATCTCCCATCTTGTCCTGGTCGACTCCCTCCTGCCCGGCCTCGGCCTGGAAGAGGCGATGAACGTCGCCGAGGGCGGCATGTGTCACTTCGGCCTCTTCATGACCCCACACATTCCCGAGATGCTCTTCGACGGTCACGAACTGGAGTTCTTCACCGCCACGTTCACCGCCCTGTCCAACCCCGGCACCTTCGACGATCACGACCTCGCCGCCTACGCCCGGGCGTACACCGGGCGCGAGCGGCTGCGCGGCGGCTTCGAGCACTACCGCACCCTCCTGGACGACGGCCGAGAGAACCGCGTTCTGCTCGCCGAGCGGAAACTGCCGATGCCCGTACTCGCCATCGGTTCCACCCAATCCGGAACCTCCACCGCGCTGGCCCTGGCCCCCCACGCCGACAACGTCCGGGGCCTGGTCGCTCCGACCGGGCACTTCGTCGCCGAGGAAGACCCTGCCTGGTTCACCAAGGCGGTCACCGCGTTCGTCGCATGACGTCCAACCGCCCTTAGTTGTGCACACTCCCTCTCCGTATGCCTTCTCCGTATGGGAAATCATGAACATTGTTCTGTGGGTCATCGCCGCACTACTCGCCGCGGCATTCCTCTTCTCCGGCCTGTTCAAGCTCGCGCTGTCGCACGAGAAGTACGTCGCCGCTCAGGACTGGGCCAAGGACGCACCGCGCTGGGCCCCTCACGCGATCGGCGCGTTGGAGGTGGTGGGCGCGATCGGCGTGGTTCTGCCCGCCATGGTCGACATGGCGGTGATCCTGGTCCCGATCGCCGCGACAGGACTGGCCCTGGTGATGACCGGCGCCGTGGCGATGCACCTGCGACGCCGGGAGTTCCCCGCGCTGGCACCCAGCGGAGTCCTTCTCATCCTGGCCGCGACAGTGGCGTGGGGCCGGTTCGGGCCGTACGCGTTCTGATCCGGACGAGCCCGCATTCCGGGCAGCGCCGGGGCGCCCGCACCGCATCGCCCCGTCCCCGCCG
>NZ_JBHXTO010000157.1:0-21470 GCF_042677425.1 Streptomyces sp. NPDC127119
CCCAAAGGATTGCGCAGTTCCCCGCGCCCCTAGGTACCTAGGGGCGCGGGGAACTGCGCGAGCAACCCCCACCGGCCCGCACACGACTGCCGGCCCGCGGGCTCCGCTTTTAAGGGGCGCGGGGAACTGCGCAATCGGTTGGGTTCGCCCCCGGCGGCCCGCACTCGGGTTACGGTCCGAGCGGGCCGACGGGGGCCGGGGGGGTCAGACTCCCAGGACCCGGATCGACGGGTGTTCCTCCGTGTTGAGGTACAGCTTCTCCCGCGTGCCGTGCTGCTCCAGCTCAAGCACCAGCCGGTACCGGTACAGCCCCGGCCGGGCAGTGCTCAGGACCGTACCGGCCCAGTAGTAGTAGACCGGCGTGAACTTGTCGCGCATCCGGTCCGGCGCCCCGTAGATCTTCAGCTCCGTGAAGATCTTGCGCTCCGCCACGTCCTCCTCGTCCCCGGACTCCGTGTCGAGAAAGACGATGCTGTTGATCTTCGGCATGGGCGGCCAGGTGTTGTCGATCCGCTTGTCCATGTCGATGGGCCGCACGATCCAGTTCAGGACCTGCCCCTGCTTGCAGAACGTCTGGAGGTGGTTCGTGCCCTGCCCGTCGCCACCGATGCTGTTGTCCATCATGAACATCGACTCGCTGAGCGAACCGGTCTCGGTCGCCCGCTCCATGTCGATCAGGGTGACGATGTTGAGCTGGACCGAGTTCAACTGGCCCGGGTTCTGCTTCTGTTCGACGACTTCGCCGACGGTGCTCGTACTCATCGCTCCTCCTGGAATCAGCCGACGAGACTCGGGGACAGCGTGGTGACGATCGGCTCGTCCCGCGAGCCGAGCCGGAACCGGACCTGGTAATAGGTGTCGCCCGGGACGTCCTTCTTCACGGTCCCGATCCAGTACGCGACATCCGTGCCGGGGTAGACCCTGCGCTCCGGCTCGCACAGCTCGTGGTCGATGTCGATGCCGTCGATCGCCGTGTACGCCTCGCACTCCAGGGCGAGGACGGACCACAGGATCTGGTCGCCGCTGCGGACCCGGGTGCGCAGCTGCTCGGTGCCGAATCCCAGGGACCCGCCGGCCTTGTTGGTGTCGTAGAAGTAGAGGTTGCCGTGCACGGTGCCGGTGGCGAGGGCCCCCACGCAGTCCACGACGGCGGTGATCGCGATCGGGCGCCTGGCGCCGCCGTTGTCGGTCTCGCTGGTCATCTACCGCTCCTCCCCTACGAGGCCGGGCTCCTGTGAACCGGACTGCTGCGAACCGGACTGCTGCGAGCCCGGCTGGAAGTACTCCGCCCCCTGGGGGGACGACCCGGACGCCCCGGTCGACCCGATGGGCAGCAGGCCCATGCCCGAGCCGGTGAAGCCGTTGTACTTGGGCTCGGAGGTCACCCGCAGCGCCGACTCGCAGGTCATGTTCACCGGTTCCCAGAGCGCCTCGCTGCCGCGCTGCACCAGCCGGTGGAGCTGGATGCGCATCGAGTACGAGTAGGTGCCGGGCCGGGAGGAGTCGACCGTGGCGGACCAGTACCAGCCGTCGGTGACCAGGTCGGGAGAGCCGTACTCCGCCGGGTACATGATCTTCTCGTCGACGGCCTGGCCGTAGATGTCCGTGATCACCGGGGCGGGGTAGCTGTAGGTCCCCGCGGAGGTGTCGGTGACGATCTCACCGGTGAGGTCGATGACCTTCTGGCCGGAGAGCCGGCCCTTGGTGCGCCGGGTGGTCTTCACCCGGGTGCCGACCGTCTTGCGTATCTCGTTCAGATCGGCCGCGGGATCGGAGACGTCGGGTTTGGCCGTGAGGGCGTCCAGCTCCTCCAGCGCCTGGGCGTCGCTCTGCAGCGCCCGCTCGCTCTCGTAGCCGCGCGGCACGGTCGGCGGCAGGGAACCCAGGCTGTACGGCAGCCAGTTGAGGACCTGCTCCGTGGCCTGCGAGCCGTCGCGCCAGTAGGCGCCGTGAATGGCGGTCACCAGGCCGCCGGTGCCCTGTCCCTCGGATCCGTGCAGCTTCATGTTGTCGAACAGATAGACGTTGTCCCGCAGACTGTTGGCCTCCAGGGCGTTGCCGATGTCCACGAGCACGATGATCGCCAGCTGTTGAGCCATGCTTCCACCTCGTCGTTGTGGGATGTCTCCTGGTCGTCCGGACCCTGTGCCCCTCGGCTCAAACGCCTATTAACGCGGGCGAGTCGACGTGCAGCACGCTGTACCGGCCCTCGTACATCTGGAGTTCGAGGCGGTACTTGAAGGGGGTCCCGGACGGCAGGGACGGGGGGACCACGCCGGCCCAGTGCGCCAGGTCGAGCTTGTCGCCGTCGTCGGCCGAGGTGCGGGGCACGGGTGTCGCCACCCCGTCCTCACCGAGGAACGTGATGCTCCGGATCTCGACGGGCGTCTGGAGGTCGACGGCCAGGGCGGACCACTGGACGACCTGGCCCGGCTGGACGGCGGTGCGCAGATGGGCCGTTCCCTGCCCGGTGCTCTCCTCGCCGGCGTTGTCGACCAGGCTGAGGTTGCCGTTGTGCAGCGTGCCTCCGGAGAGGGCGCCGATGACGTCGACCACGGCGATGATGTTGATCTGCGGTTTGTAGGCCACTCGTTCCTCCTGCGTTGTGATCGGGGGTTACGCACGGGGTGAGGGTGTTCGCTCCGTCTGTTCGGGTCGGTGGCTCAGGCCCGGTCGCGGACCAGCGGCACCTTGCCGACCGAGGTGCGCTCGATCTCCGGCGAGTGCCGCGGCACGAACCGGACCTCCAGGCGGTAGCCCGTCTTCGCGACCGAGGTGGGGTTGGCCTCACCGTCGTTGAACAGGGACAGGGACCGCGGCAGGGCGTTGACGAGCACCCGCTGGAGTCCGGCGGGACCGAGCAGGGAATCGACGCGGTACGCCGGGGTGAGCACGTCGTCCACGGCGGCGTACAGGGTGATGACCCGTTCCTCGCGCCGGTTGACGAACTGGATCTCGTGCGCGGCCTGGTCCAGGTCCACCACGCCGGCCGTCCGCAGTTCGTCGCGGAGCGCGTCGTAGGCGCGCACCGCCGAGTACTGGCTGTCGTTCAGGTGCAGGATGTCCCCGGTGCGCCCGGCGAACTCGAACTGCTGGGCCTTCGGTCCCGGTCCGGGGCCGTCGAGCCGCGGCCTGCGGATCATACGGTCGCCCAGTTTCAGCCGCAGCAGGGGAGCCTCGTGGGCGTGCAGCCGGGTGACGACGAGTTCGCCCTCCTCCCCCTCGGGGACCCAGCGGCCGTTCTCGTCGACGATCTCGATGAGGTGCAGGCCCGGGACCGCGGTGAGGACGGGGCTCGACTCGGCCAGTTGCAGCCCGATGGTCTCCGCCTGGGTGGCCGCGAAATAGCTGAGTATCGCCAGGTTCGGGTACAGCGCCTTGAGTGCGTCGCGGTTGCGCTGCGGGAGGACACCGCTGCCGTAGAGCGCGACGCGGAAGCTTTCCTTCGCCTTCTGGCTCATGCCCGCGCCGAGTTCGGCGAGGATCGCGATGCCCGCCGAGATGCCCATCAGGGCCTTGGGGCCCCGGTAGGAGAAGACGTGCTCCAGGACGGGTGCGGTGACGGGGCCGGCGCCGATGTAGTTGACGCCCGGCACGCTCTGCAGCACTCCGCCGACCATCGTGCCGCTGCTCCACATCTGGTAGTCGGCCAGTGTGGTGAGGAGCCACTTGGGGTCCTCGCCCGCGAGGTGGCCGCTGAGCAGATAGGTGCCGAGGAAGTGACCGGCCACCGCGTAGGTGTCGCTCAGTTCTCTCAGCGAGTACACGGTCTCCAGGGGGCTGCCGCTGCTGGTTCCGCCGCTGGCGACGACCTCGAAGCCGCCCCGGTCGTGCGGGACGACCATGCCTTCGCGGGAGCCCATGTAGAGGTCGCGCTGGGTCTCCTTGTCGGACAGCGGTATGTGCTGCCACGCCTCGTAGTCGTCGGGGGGCCGGATGATCCCGGCGTTCTCCAGGCGTTCGCGCCAGACGGGATTCAGCCGGACGGTGTGGATCATCTGCTGGAGCCTGCGCAGCACCAGGGCGTCCTGGATCTTGTGGGAGATCTCGCTGTAGGGCCGCTGGCAGACCCGTTCGCATTCCCGCATCTTGCTCGCGAACGACGGCAGCAGGGTCACTGCCTCGGGTGTCGGCGGGGTCAGTTCCCAGTCCGGGATGAGCCAGTTGACCAAGCCGTCGAGGTCGGTGGGGGCCGTGGTGGCCACCCGGGTGTCCGTCACTTCTTCCGCCCCGCTTTCCTTATCTCACCGAGGAGCATCTGGAAATGCTCGGTGGTGATCTGGTGGTTCATCATGACCACCCTGAGGGCGGCCACTCCGTCCACGTCGACCTTGGAGATGAAGAACTGTCCGTCCTGCTTGATCTGGTTCCTGATGTCCACCTGGAATGGGGCCACTTCGTCGTCCGCGAGCCATTCTGGCCGGTATCGGAAACACATGATGTTGGCCTCGGGGCAGTGCAGGGTCTCGAAGTCGTCCTGTTTTTCGAGGATGGCGTGGGCATCCCTCGTCAATCGGCACAGGTACTCGATTTTCTCGGCGAAGAGTGCCCTGCCGTACATGGCCCACAGCACCCAGAGGGTCATCATCATGGGGCGCTTCGTGCATTCGAAGTTCTTGTCGCCGCTGTCGAGTGCCGTATGGACGCCCGGCTGCGCGTCGAACACGTAACTGGCGGTCTGCCGGAAGGCTTCCCTGCTGTGCTCCCGGTTCCGGTAGAAGAGCAGGGTGCACGGGGCCGGCACGAACATCATCTTGTGCGCGTCCCAGGCCAGCGAGTCGGCCTGGTCGATGCCGCGCAGTTTGTGGCGCAGTTCGTCGGAGACCAGCAGGCTCGCGCCGTGGGCGCCGTCGACGTGCAGCCACAGACCGCGTTCGCGCGTGATGGCGGCCAGTTCGCCGAGCGGGTCGAAGGCACCCACCGACGTCGTGCCCGCCGACGCCACCAGGCAGAAGACGTTCAGCCCCTGCCGTTCCGCCGCGTCGAGGGCGGGCCCGACCCGGGAGACGTCGATGCGCCGCGCGGCGTCGAGCGGAAGGCGGACGATACGGTCCTCGCCGATGCCGAGGATGCCGGCGGCCCGGGCGACGCTGTAGTGGACGTCGGCGCCGACCGCGACGGCGGGCCTGGCCGGGCCGTCCAGTTCCGAGCCGCCGCGGGCCCAGACTCCGGGAAAAGCCCTGTTCCGGGCGGTGAGCAGGGCGGTCAGATTGGCCAGCGACCCTCCGGAGGTGGTCACCATGTCGAAGGTGCCGGGCCGGTAGCCGATGAATCTGTTCAGCTCGTCGGCCATGATGCGCTCGACGACGTTGGGCAGCTGTCCCGCCTCGTAGAAGGACGAGGGCTGGTTGACGACGGAGCTGACGAAGTCGATGACTCCGGAGAGCGGGACCACGCCCGAGAACTGCCGGCCCATGTAACCGGGCGAATGGACCTGGATACCGGTCCTGATGTACAGGTCGACGATCGCCGAGAGCTTGGACTCGTCGAACGCGGCGGGTTTCTCGTGCTCGGTGGTCATCAGCGCCCGGGCCGTCCGGGTCAATTGCGAGGGGTCGGTGAGTTCCAGGCCCCGGATCGACAGGTCGGCCAGATGCTTTTCCAGCTTGGCCAGTACGGATTCGGTGCTGTCCCGAAACAGTTGTACATCAAATGCGTCGATCAATGGTCCGCTCTGAGGTAAATCTGTCACGCGGGCCTCCCTCGTACATTCCATGGCTACTTGATGATGGAAGCGCATCGGAAGTTGAACGGGTAGCGAGCGGCAGAGCGGACCCATCGTAGAGCGCCGTGGCGCGTGAATATACAATTCCTCTACGACTGTCCGGAATCGACCAGCCCTCCTGGCGGGCCACCGGAACGGCGGTCACGTGCGTGCCGAATAACAAACCGGAGTGACAGATACCGCGCGCCGCATCCGGACCGTGATGAATAGAGCGTTCCGGTGCGCACGACGCTGAATACCGCAGGCGACCGGCGCGCCGCCCCCTCGGACGGCACCCCCGAAAAGAACGGTTTCACGCCAACCGCAAGGATCCCCCATCGCAGGCGCCGGCGGCGCCACGCGACAGGTTAAACGTTTCTTTCAAGGCATACTTCAGGCCAAAAAATATTATATTTCGCACACTAATTCGAAAAATCCTGCTCACATGCGGTTTCACCCATGGGAAGGGCCCCGACGAGCGCGCCGGGGCCCTGGCGGACGGCGGATCAGCCGCCGTTCTCCGTGCGGCCCGCGTCGGTCGCCGCCGCGAAGTCCGGCCGGCCGAGCGGTGCCTTGGCGCGGACGGCGCCGATCCACTCCGCGGTGCTCGCCGTGTAGGCGAAGAACGACTGCATGACCACCAGCACCGCGTGGTGTATCTCGGCGGCGGACAGACTGCCCGCCCTGTTGGTCAGCGCCAGCGCACCGGTCGCGTCGGAGAGCACCTCGACCTGGTAGCCGAGCTGGACGGCGTGCCGGGCGGTCGACTCGTCGCAGGTCTGCGTCATGTAGCCGACGAGGGTGAGCGTGTCGACGCCCGCCCGGCGCAGCCAGTCGTCGAGGTCGGTGCCGATGAACGACGACGGCAGTGTCTTCTCCACGAGATGGTCGTGCGGCCGGGAGGCCACCACGTCGTGCAGGGCGAAGCCGTGCGTGCCCCGCGCGAAGAGGGGAGAACCGGCGGGAGCGGCGTGCTGGACGAGCACGACCGGGACACCCTCCTGGGCGGCGGTGTCGACGGCCGCGGCGATGTTCGCCAGGCTCAGGGACGGGTCCGGGTAGCCGATCGGCAGACCGCCCGTGACGTACTCGTTCTGGACGTCGATGACGACGAGGGCACGTTTCATGACGGGGTCTTCCCTCCAGCGGGACTGCGGGTGACGGGATTGCGGGTGAAGGCTGCGGGGTGTCCGGGCCGCTCGGAGTGTCCGGGGCACCCGGGCTGTCGGGGGTGTCCGGGGTGCCGGGCGCACCGGCCGCCGCGGGCGGGCCTCACCGGTCCGCCCCCGTGGCCCGGACGAACGCCTCGAACAGGGCCTGTTGGGCGGGGTCGTGCCGGGCGGTGTGCTCGGGATGCCACTGCACACCGGCGAACCAGGCGCGCCGGTGCGGAAGTTCCAGCGCCTCACGGGTGCCGTCGTCGGCCCGCGCGGTGACCTTGAGCCCCGCGCCCACCCGGTCGACATGGGTGCGGTGAAAACAGGACGCCGTCACCACCTGGGCCCCCATGCTCAGTTCGAGCAGGGTGGCGGGCTGAACGGCCACCTGGTGCACGAGGTTGTGGTGCCGGCGCCGCCAGCCCGCCAACTGCACCTGAAGCGTGCCTCCGAGCGCCACGTTGACGGCCTGGAGCCCCCGGCAGATCGCCAGCAGGGGCAGCTCGGTGCGCAGGACGTGGTGGGCCACCGCCAGATCGAAGCCGTCCTGTTCGGCGTCGGCGTCGTGCGTGCTGCCGTGCGTCGGCGTGTTCCCGTACCTGCCGGGCGGCAGTTCGTCGCCCCCCGGCAGGAGAACGCCGTCGAAGCGGGTCAGACGCTCGGCGACGAGCGCGGGGTCGCAGCTGCCGTCCGGTGCGTGGGGATGCAGGGTGACGGGCTCGCCGCCCGCCCGCCAGACGGCTTCGACCAGGGCACGGGCGACGATCTCGGCGGAGTACCGCAGGGCCGAGGTCGAGACGGAGAAACGGGCGGGAATGGCGATGAGGGGACGTACGGGACGGGGACGGGTCACGGGGCATTCCTCTGGGGGGAGGCGGTTCGGCGTACGGCGGTTCAGGTCACGGCGGATCCATGTCGGTCGTCTCCGAGGTCGGGGAGGGCCGGGAGGGCGGAGAGGCCTCTGGGGTCCGGGAGGCTTGTGAGGTCCGGGAGAGCGGGGAGGTCCGGGCGGCCGGGGAGCGCGGACCCGCCGGTCGGGCCAGGTACGCGGCGGCACCCAGCAGCCAGACGGCGGGGACCGTCAGCGCCAGCCAGGTGGCGGTGGTCCGGTCGCCGCCGATGAGGGTCGTCAGGTTGGTCAGGACGAGCCAGATGGCCCCGGCGATGCCCAGGGCGCCCAGGGCGGGCGCGACGGTGGTGTTCCAGAGCCGCCGGTCCAGCCGGGTCCGGCGGAAGAAGACGACCACGGACACGGACGTCAGGAAGTACAGCAGCATGATCGCCAGGACGGCGACACCGCTGAACCAGGAGAACAGCGTCACGACCGGATCCCGGCCGGTCAGCGCGAACGGCACGACCAGCAGCACCGCGATCGCCGTCTGGACCACTCCGGCCGCCCAGGGCGCGCCGCGCCGGTTCAGGGCGCACAGGGCGTGCGGGAGACGGCGTTCACGGCCCAGCGAGAACAGATAGCGGTTGGCCGAGTTGTGGAAGGCCAGGATCCCCGCGAAGAGCGAGGTGGCGAGCAGGACGGGCAGCACGTCACCGGCCCAGTCGCCGAGCCGGTCGGTCACCGGCTGGAAGACGAACGCCGAGGAATCCCCGTTCTCCAGGGCCCGGCCGGCGTCGTCGGTGGCGCGCGAGGCCCCGTGGGCGGAGATCACCATCCAGGAGGTGAGCGCGAAGAACGCGGTGATCAGCGTGATGGAGAGATACGTGGCGCGCGGCACGGTCCGCTCCGGCGCGCGGGCCTCCTCGCCGTAGACGGCGGTGGCCTCAAAGCCGAACATGGACGCCACGGCGAACATCAGGGCCACCCCCGGAGCGCCGTCGAGCGCGGTCTTCGGCGAGAAGGCCGCCGCGAGGCCGAGCCCTTCGGGGCCTCCCCCGTGTACCAGCGTGACCAGGGCGAACACCAGCAGGATGCTCGTCTCGGCGACCACGAAGACGGCCAGCACCCGGGCGCCGGTGTCGATGCCCGCCACCCCGAGGAACTGCACCAGCCCCATGGTGAGCAGGGCCCACACCCACCACGGCGCGTCGATGCCCGCGTGCACGTCCAGCAGGTGGGCGACCGTCGCTCCGTAGAGGCCGTACATCGCGGCCTGGATGGTGCAGTACGCGAAGAGGGCGACGGCGGCGGCACCCGTACCGGCGGTCCGGCCGAGGCCCTTGCCGATGTACGTGTAGAACGCGCCGGGGTCGACGACGTGCCGGCTCATCGCGACGAACCCCACCGAGAACAGCAGGACGATCGCGCCCGCGGCGACGTACGCGGCGGGGACGCCGGAGCCGTTGCCGAGCGCGACGGACAGGGGGACCGCGCCGGCGATGCCGGTCAGCGGGGCCTGCGCCGACAGGACGAGGAAGAGGATGCCGAGGACTCCGAGGGCGTCCCGCTTGAGCCGGCGGTCCGCGGCGGTCACGGTGGTGCTGCCGACCTGGCGTCGGCCGGGATCTCCGTCGGTCACGACACGTGAGGCCCGTAAGCGCGTTCGCGATCGTGTTCACGGTCACGGTTTCGGTTTCGGTCGTGGTCGTGGTCGTGGTCGCACCTGATCCTGTCGGCAACGGCCTTCATGGGACGGTCCTCCCGAGGTGCAGGGCCTCAGCGCGAGGAAGGGGCGGAGGAGAGGGCGCGGGTGGGGCGCCCGGGTTCGCGCCAGATTTCGTTTGGCACCAAACAACATAAGCGCGCCCTCCGGGCCGGTCAATCCCCGCCACCGGACACCGAGTTGAGCCGCACCCTTGCGGGAGGGCGACAGGCGTCCTTACGGTCGTCGTACCGTTTGACATCAAACAAACGGTGGGCGGCAGTGACGCCCGGGCCGGGTGACGGCCCCGTTCCCATCTGCCCGAGGAGGCAGCGGTGAGCGCACACGACCCCTCTTTGACCAGGGAACACACCGAACGGCTCGCCGAGGCGGGCATCGACGTGGTCCGGGTGGTCTACCCCGACCTGCTCGGCACGGACCGGGCCCGCGACGTGCTGCTCGACCATCTGCCCACGGCCTGCGCACACGGGCTCGCCTTCTGCCGGGCGGTCTACCACACCACCCCGCGCGGCGAGGTGGTCCCGGTGACCGGCGGCCTGGAGGCGGGGCTGCCCGACATGCTGGTCCGGCCCGACCTCAGCACACTGGCCCCGCTGCCCTGGGAACCGGGGGTCGCCTCCTGCCTGGGTGACGTCACCGACGCCCGCACCGGCGCACCCACCCCCGAGTCCCCCCGCGACCTGCTGCGCACCGTGCTCGCCCGGTGCGCGGAGCACGGGCTGAACCCGGTGGCCGGCCCCGAACTGGAGTACTTCCTCTGCGAGTCGGACCCGGGCGCGCCCGGCGGCAGGCGCCGCTACAGCACGGCCGCCGGCACCGTGTACACGGCGGGCCTGCGCGCCGACCCGGACAACCACCTGTTGCGCACCCTGCGTTCACTGCGCGACCTGGGCATCGGCGTGACGACCGGCAACCACGAGTTCGACGGTGCGCAGTTCGAGATCAACCTCGGTCACTCGCAGGCGCTGGACGCCGCCGACCGGGCCTTCCGGCTCAAGTCGGCCGTCAAGGAACTCGCCCGCGCGGAGGGGCGGACCGCCACCTTCATGGCGAAGCCGTTCAACGACGCGGGCGGCTCCGGCTTCCATGTCCATCTGTCGTGCGTGGACGGCGAGGGCGGCAACACCTTCGACGATCCGGCGGGCCCGTACGGGCTCTCGGCCACCGCCCTGCACGCCGTGGCAGGGCTCCTCGCGCACGCCCCGGCGCTCGCCGCGCTGCTGAACCCCACGGTCAACTCGTACAAGCGCTTCGGCCCCGACACCCTCGCCCCGTGGCTGATCGACTGGGGCCTGGACAACCGCAGTGCCATGGTCCGCGTACCGCCCGAGCGCGGGGCGGGGGCTCGGCTCGAACTGCGGCTCGGGGACGCCGCCGCCAACCCGTATCTGCTGGTGGCCGCCGCGAGCGCGGCCGTCCTGCTCGGGGTGCGGGACGGCCGCGAGCCGACCGCCCCGCTCAAGGGGTACGGCTACGACAGCGCCTCGGCGCCGCTGCTGCCCGCGAGTCTGCCCGCCGCGCTCGACGCGCTGGAGGCGGACACCGGGCTCACCCAGCTCCTCGGCAAGGAGTTCGTCTCCGCGTACCTCACCTACAAGCGCGACGAGGTCGGCCGCTTCCACCAGCACGTCACCGACTGGGAGCTGGACGAGTACGCCGACCATCTGTGAACCGTCCCCGTCCCCCACCCCCCACCGCTCGTAAGGCACACCTCCGAGGAGAACCAGATGGCGGCATCCGTGCCGGTCGACCCCCTGCCCCTGGACGACGTCGACCTCACCGACCTCGACCAGTTCACCGACGAGCTGCGGCCCTGGCGCATGTTCCACACGCTGCGGCACCGCGACCCGGTCCACTGGCAGCCCGAGGCCGCGCCCAACTCGGGCTTCTGGGCGCTCACCCGGCACCGGGACATCGTCGCCGTCGACCGGGACCCGGACACCTTCACCTCGACGAAGTTCGTCAATCTCGAAGAGGTCGACGACGACCAGATCGCCAAGCGCGCCTCGCTCCTGGAACTCGACGGCACCCGGCACCGCGCGCTGCGCGGGCTGCTGCAACGGCAGTTCGGGCACACCGTCATCAGCCGGTACACCGACTTCCTGCGCGGTCTGACCGCCCGCACCCTGGACGCGGCGCTGCCGCTGGGCACGTTCGACTTCGTCACCCATGTCGCGGCCGACTTCCCGATCAACGTCCTGGCCCGCCTCCTGGACGTGCCGCCCGAGGACAACCGCCGGCTCATCGACTGGGGCAACCGCATCATCGGCAACACCGACCCGGACTACGCGGACGTCCTGCTCGGCAGCCCGGAGAGCGAGCGCTACCGGGATCTGCCGTTCCGCTCCCCCGCCGCCACCGAGGTCTTCGCGTACGGACGTGAACTGGCCCGGGAGCGGCGGGGCGGCACCGGCGACGACCTGGTCTCGCGGCTCGTGAACGGGACTCCGCGCGACGGTGTGCCCCTGACGGAACAGGACTTCGACAACTACTTCCTGCTCCTGGTCGTCGCGGGCAACGAGACGACCCGCCACGCCATCAGCCACACCATGCTGGCCCTGACCCAGCACCCCGACCAGCTGGACCTCCTGCGCCGCGACCCCGGCCTGATCCCCGTGGCCGTCGAGGAGTTCCTGCGCTGGGCCTCCCCCGTCTACCACTTCCGGCGTACGGCGACCCGTGACACCGAGCTGAGCGGCACCCGCATCGGGCGGGGCGACAAGGTGGTCATGTGGTACGCCTCCGGCAACCGCGACGAGGCGGTGTTCCCCGACCCCTACGCCTTCGACGTGACGCGCACCCCCAACGACCATGTCACCTTCGGGAAGACGAGCCCGCACCTGTGTCTGGGCAACCTGCTCGCCCGTACCGAGATCCGCGTCATGTTCGAGGAACTGATCCCGCGGCTCGCGGACGTCCGGCTCGGCGGTCCGGTCCGCCGGGTGCGTTCCAACTTCGTCAACGGCATCAAGGAACTGCCCGTGACGGTCACGCTCAAGTGAGGCGCCGCAAGCCCACAGGCCCCAGAACCGGCCACGTAGGATTCGATGCCATACGGCCGTGAGTCGGCAGTGACGACGGTCCGGTGACGATGCGAGGGAGCGCCCGTGCCCAGCCAGCGGTCCATCAGCGCGGCGGAGAGACTCGCGGCGGAGAAACTCGGCGGCATTCCCGTCCGGCGCGACCAGATGGCGGCGGTCGCCAACATCTACCGGGCCGCGTCCGCCGTGCGCCAGCATCTGGAGAACTCCGTACTGCGGCGCTCGGACCTGACCTGGACCGGCTTCGTCGTGCTCTGGGTGGTGTGGGTGTGGGGCGAGTCCGAGACCCGGCGCGTCGCCGAGGAGGCCGGAATCTCCAAGGGCACCCTGACCGGTGTGGCCCGCACCCTGGAGTCACGCGGTCTGCTGCGCCGCGCCGACCATCCCACCGACGGGCGGCTCGTCCTGCTGGGCCTCACCGAGGACGGCGAGAACTTCATGCGGGAGGTGTTCCCCGCCTTCAACGAGGAGGAGGCCTTCGTCACCTCGCGGCTGAGCGACGCCGAGTGCCGCACGCTCGCCGACGGGCTGCGGAGCGTGGTGCTCCAGGTCGAGGAGAGCGGCGAGGAGCGGCGCCGGGAACTGCTGAACGGCGCGGCGGCCACCCCCCGTCGCAGCGGCCGCCGCGCCCGTAACTGAAACCCTCCCGCCCCCCCTTTGCGCCCTCCGCTCAAGCGGTCCGGCGTGCCGCCCGCACCAGCGCGTCGAAGAGCCGCTGCTGGGCCGGGTCCGTGCGCGCGGTGTCCTCCGGATGCCACTGCACGGCCATGAACCGGTCGTCGCCGTTCACGAGTTCGACCGCCTCCACGGTTCCGTCGACGGCGTGGGCGGTGGCCTTGAGCCCCTCCCCCAGCCGGTCCACATGCTGATGGTGGTAGCAGGACGCCTCGGCCTTGTCGGTCCCGGTGACACGGGCCACGACGGACCAGGGCGCGAGGAAGACGGGATGCCGCACATGCCGGTGCCCGTGCCCGGGACCACCGGCATCCCCGCCGCCCTGCCCGTCCTGCCCGTACTGACCGCCCTGGTTGTCCTGGTGCAGTGTGCCGCCGAGGGCCGTGTTGACGACCTGCAGCCCGCGGCAGACCGCCAGCAGCGGAAGGCGGCGCGCGAGGGCCTGCCGGGCGAGTTCCAGGTCGAAGCCGTCCTGTTCGTCGTCCACGTCGTACACGGCCCGGTGCGTCCCCTTCGCCCCGTAGCGGTACGGGGCCAGGTCGCCGCCGCCGGGCAGCAGGAGGCCGTCGAAGCGGGCGAGCCGGCCTTGCACCTCGTCGGGGTCGGCCGTGCCGCCGGGCGCGTGCGGATGGATGCCGCCCGGCTCGCCGCCGGCCCGCCAGACCGCCTCGATCAGCGCGCGGGCGTTGGCCTCCGCCGGCCGGTCCAGGGCCGAGGAGGTCGCGGAGAAGCGGGCCGGGACCGCTATCAGCGGGCGGGCGCTCACAACTGGATCCAGGTGGTCTTCAGTTCGGTGTACTTCTCCAGGGCGTGTACGGACTTGTCGCGCCCGTTGCCGGACTGCTTCACGCCGCCGAAGGGCACGGTCAGGTCGCCCTCCTCGTAGCAGTTGACCCACACCGTGCCGGCCTTGAGGGCACGGGCGACCCGGTGGGCGGTGGACAGGTCGGAGGTCCACAGCCCGGCCGCGAGCCCGTACTCGGTGGCGTTGGCGAGGGCGACCGCCTCGTCGAGATCCTCGAAGGCGAGGACGGACAGCACGGGTCCGAAGATCTCCTCGCGGGCGGCCGGGCTGTCCGGTGCGACGCGATCGAGGACGGTCGGTTCCAGATAGGCACCCCTTGACCCCGTCAGGGCGCGTGCGCCGCCCGTTCGCAGCCGGGCCCCGCTGTCGACGGCCGCACGGACATGCCCGAGTACGCGGTCGAGATGGCCCTCACCGGCCAGCGCGCCCATCTCGGTGGCCGGGTCGAGCGGGTCGCCCACCCGCAGCGCGCGGGCGTGCGCCACGACGGCGTCGGTGACCTGCTCGGCGACGGAGGCGTGCACCAGCAGCCGCGAGGGGGCGGTGCACATCTCGCCCTGGTTGAAGAAGACGCCCCAGGCGGCCGTGGCCGCGGCCGCCGCCAGGTCGGGGGCGTCGGGCAGGACGATGTTGGGCGACTTGCCGCCCAGTTCGAGCCAGACGCGCTTGAGGTTGGAGTCCGCCGCGTAGTGCAGGAAGTGGCGGCCGACGGCCGTGGACCCGGTGAAGGCCAGGACATCGACATCGGGGTGCAGGCCGAGGGCCCGCCCGGCCACCGGCCCTTCGCCGTTGACGACGTTGAGGACACCCGGCGGCAGTCCCGCGAGCAGTGCGGCGCGTCCCAGCAGGGCGGCGGACAGCGGTGCGTGTTCGGAGGGCTTGAGGACGACCGTGCACCCGGCGGCCAGCGCCGGGGCGATCTTCCAGCCGGCCAGGGTCAGCGGGAAGTTCCACGGGACGACCGCGCCGACGACACCGGCGGGCTCCCGGGTGACGAGCGCGAGGGTGTCCGGGGCGGTGTGCGGGATCTCGTCGGCGAGTTTGCCCGCGAGCTGGCCGTACCAGCGGAACGTCTCGACGACGGCCCGGAGTTCGATGTCGTGGGCCTCGGTGACGGGCTTGCCCATCTCCAGGCTGACGGTGAGGGCCAGTTCCGCCCGGCGTTCCTCCAGCAGATCGGCGAGGCGGATCAGGATCCGGCCGCGTTCGGCGGGGGCCAGGCGGGGCCAGGGGCCGTGGTCGAAGGCGCGGCGCGCGGCGGTGACGGCCGCGTCGATCTCGGCCTGTCCCCCGTCGGCGACCTCGGCCAGCACCTGGCCGTCGCGGGGGGAGACCGCCGCGAAGGTGCCGCCGCCACCGGGTTCGTCGACGCCGTCGATGAGATGCGTACCGACCGGTTCGAGGGCCTTGGCGCGGCCCAGCCATTCCTCGTACGTGACCTGCGTGACGGCAGGGCTGACGGCGGTCATACGGTCCTCTCAGCGTTGGGGTGGCCTGATGCCGCGGAACTCCCAGTCGCCGCCGAGCGCGGTGGACAGCACTTCCTCGGACTCGCTCGGCTGGGCGCCGAGGTCCGTGCGGACGGCGGTGGGGCCGGAGACGATGTGGTTGCTGAGCCGGCCGAGGCCCTCCACCTCGACCTCGACGACATCACCGGGCCGGACGGGCCGGGAGTGGGCCGGGGTGCCGGACAGCAGCACGTCTCCGGCGTACAGGGTGATGGTGCGGGCGATGTCGGCGACGAGATAGTGCATGTCCCACGTCATCTCGTCGGTGGAACCGTCCTGGACGACCGCCCCGTTGACGTGGGTCCGCAGGCGTTTGCCGTGGAAGTCCCAGTCGGTGACCAGGCCGGGGCCGAGTGGGCAGAGGGTGTCGGAGCCCTTGACGCGGAGCATGGAGCCCGCGTCGGTGTCGCGGAAGTCGTGCAGGCCGTAGTCGTTGGCGACGGTGTACCCGGCGATGTACCGCCCCGCCTCGGCGCGGGAGATGTTGCGGGCGGTCCTGCCGATGACGATGGCGACCTCGCCCTCGTAGTTGAGCCACTTGCAGCCCTCGGGCCGGACGACCGCGCCCCGGTGGGAGGTGAGCGCCGAGGTCGGTTTGTGGAAGTAGGTGGGGGCGGCGGGCAGGGCGACCCCGAACTCCTCCACCCGGCTGCGGTGGTTGAGGTGGACCGCGATGACCTTGGACGGGACGACCGGCGGCAGATGGGTCGCGTCCTCGGCCTTGACGCGGCGTCCGTCCCCGGCGACCAGCTCGTCGCCGTCGCGGACGGTCTCCACGACGGCGCCGTCGAGGAGGACACGGCGGTACTCGGGCATGGCGGAAGCCTCCTGGGATCGTCCGGTCAGGCGGTCATCCGGTCGGCGGGCCGGACGGGCGGACACGGCTGTGGGGTGTGCGGGCGGCGGCCGGCGGGGGCGGCGGGCCCGTGCCCGTCCAGCCGTCCGCCGGGCGGTCGAACCACAGGTGCACCTGGCCGGTGCCGATGGCGTTCTCGTACGTGCCGTACTGCCGGGCCTTCGCCGTGCACGCCCGCTCGCCGAGGGCCCCGGCCATCATCAGGTAGTGGAAGAACTTCGCCTCGGGCCTGTGGGGCCAGAAGTCGTCCATGCGGTCGAGGACCTGGTCGTGGCGGCCCTCCGTGAACCAGGCGATGCGCTCCTGGTCGGCCGCCCGTGCCTCGGGGGTGAAGATGTGGTCCGGGTCGCCCGCCTCGTGGTCGCGCAGTTGCCGCAGCGGCCAGAAGGTGTGCGACAGGGCGCCGGAGGCGATCAGGAGGACCCGGCGGCCGGGCGTGGCGGCGATGCCGTCGGCCAGTGCGCGGCCGAGGCGCAGATGGTCGTCCATGTCCCCGGTCTGGCAGACGCCGATGGTGACCCACCGCTTGTCGGGCAGCCCCTCGCCGAGGTACTTCCACAGGTTGGTCGTGGCGTAGTAGACGGGCAGGTACGGGTCGTCGATCGGGGTGATCCAGGTGCCGTGCCGGTCGGCGAACGAGGCTGTGCGGTGGGCGAGTTCGGGGTCGCCGGGGAAGTCGTACGGCATCCGGCACATCCCGCGCGGCAGTTCCTCGGAGGTGTACAGGCCGGCGCGGCGCGGCTGGGCGGTGACGACGAACTCGACGGTGGTGGCCCAGTGGGAGTCGAGGACGACGACGGTGTCGTAGCCGTCGGACGCGAAGACGTCGTCGCGGAGCTGTTGCAGCCCGGTGACGAGGGTGCTCTCCTTGCCCTCGTTGAGCTCCAGCCGGTCGGCCTCCGGCAGCACGATGGTGGGGACGTGGGAGAGCAGACCCGCCCCGACGATCTCACCCATGGTCCAGCCGTCCGTTCTCATCCATGGTCGGTCCATCCGTTCGGTGCGGTGACGGTGGTCTTCAGATCGCAGTAGAAGTCGAAGCTCCAGTCGCCGCCCTCGCGGCCGATCCCCGAGTGACGGGAGCCGCCGAAGGGGGCCCGGAGGTCCCGGACGTAGAAGCAGTTGACCCAGACCGTGCCCGCCACGAGCTGTGCGGTGACGCGCCGCGCCCGCGCGTGGTCGCCGGTGGCGACGGTGGCCGCGAGACCGAAGCGGGTGTCGTTGGCGAGGTGTACGGCCTCGTCCTCGGTGGTGAAGGTCTGGAGGGTCAGGACGGGCCCGAAGACCTCCTCCTGGACGATCTCGGAGTCCTGGGCGACGTCGGTGAGGAGGGTGGGCGGGTAGTACAGGCCGCCCTCCCGCGCGGCACCGCGACCGCCGCCGGGGTGACCGCCGCTCGGATGGCCGTCGCCGGGGTGAGCGCCGACGACCGCGCGGGCCCCCGCCTCCAGCGCCCGCCGCACGAACCCGTCGACCCTCTCCAGCTGGCGGGGGTGGATGAGGGGGCCGAGGTCGGTGGCCGCGTCCCGCGGGTCGCCCTGGCGCAGCCGGGCCGCCCGCTCGGCGAGGCGGCGGCCGAACTCCCCGGCCACCGGCTCCTCGACCAGGATGCGGGTGGCCGCGAGACAGACCTGCCCCGCGTTGTCGTACTGCTCCACCGCGAGGTCGACGGCCAGGTCCAGATCCGCGTCGGCGAAGACCAACAGCGGTGATTTTCCGCCGAGTTCCAGGCTGAGCGGGGTGAGGTTCGCGGCGGCCGACGCGGCGATGCGCCGCGCCGTCGGTACGGACCCGGTGAAGCTGACGCGGCGTACGTCCGGGTGCGCGACGAGGGCGGCACCGACCTCGGGACCGTACCCCTGTACGACGTTCAGGACCCCGGGTGGCAGGCCGGCCGCGGTGGTGATGTCGGCGAGGAGGGAGGCGGTCAGCGGGGACCATTCGGAGGGTTTCAGGATCACCGTGGCGCCGGCGGCGAGGGCCGGGGCGGCCTTCCAGGTGGCGAGCAGCAGGGGGGCGTTCCACGGGGTGATCAGTACGCACGGCCCCGCGGGGTCCCAGCTGACGTGCTGGGTGTGGCCGCGGGTCTCGAAGTCCTCGTGCCCCAGATCCAGCAACCGGTCGGCGAAGAAACGGAAGTTGTGCGCCACGCGCGGCATGACACCGCGGCGGTGGGAGCGCAGGAGGGCGCCGTTGTCGTGGGTCTCGACGACGGCGAGTTCTTCGAGCCGTTTCTCCACCCCGTCGGCGACGGCTCCGAGGAGGCGGGCGCGTTCGGCGGGCGGGGTGGCGGCCCAGCCCGGGAAGGCGGCCCTGGCCGCGGCCACGGCCGCGGCGGCCTCCGTGCCCGTACCGCGGGCGATCTCGCCGAGGGGGGCGCCGTCGATGGGTGAGACGTCGGTGAAGGTCTCGGCGGAGGCGATCCGTTCGCCGCCGATGAAGTGCCGGGTGTCGACGGCGACTCCGGCGACGGTGGTGAGGTGTTCACTCATGTCGTGGGGCTCCCTCGTGTCATGGGGCTCCGGCTGTCGGGGCGCCGCGCGTCACGGCGGGACCGCGGCGGGGCTCATTCGGCGCCCGAGGTGCCCGACTCCAGGAGCCGGCCCCCGTCCCAGACCACACCGACCTGCCGGTAGTACGCGGCGATCGGCTCCCGGACCTCCAGCCGGGCCAGCTCCTCGGTGGGCGCCTCGAACAGCTCCAACTCGGCGTCTCCCGTCCAGGACTGGCCTCCCTCGAAGGACGCGGCCCCGGACTCGATCAGCTCGTCGAGCGCCAGCCCCTTGCCCTTCTCCACGGAGGGCAGCCAGCGGTGGTGGAGCATGGGGTGGGCGTTGACGAACCCGTTGCTCCCGGACGGCTCGCGCAGGGTGACGACGGCCTGGGCGAGGCGCCGGTCGGCGGCGGCGAGGGTGGCTCCGAACCTGGCCCCGGCCTCGATGCGCGGGGCGGGCCCGTACGGATGCGGACGGGTCTGGTGCAGGGAACCGAGCTTCTTGGGATACCCCTGGTGCAGTCCGCGGGCGAGGGCGAAGTCCTTGTCGACCCAGATGAAGACACAGCGCGTGTACGTCCGCCCCCGGTACGCACACCGCACGACGGTGAACGCCTCCTTGTACTGGGCCCGCACCGGATCGAGCAGTTCCCGCCCCGAGTCGCCACAGGACTGCCAGTCGGCCCAGATCAGCGCGACGGCGCCGGGGTCCTCCGCGGCGGGTTCCAGCGGCTCGGGCAGCAACTCCCGTACGCGGTCGGGGTCGGTGCGGTATTCGACGGTCAGCAGATCACCGGAGTAGCGCCACGGCGGCGCGGGGATGAGCGACGCGGCACCCGTCGCCGTCTTCGGGTGGAAGTAGCCGCGCAGACCGGTCACGTGGGCCCTCCTGACGATCCGGCGCCGAGGGCCGGCTGGGCGAGGAGTTCGGCGCGGTGGCGGGCGGCGGCGGCCGAGGCGGACCGGCCGCCGAGGGAGACGACACCGACGAGACGGCCGCCCCGGTGGAACCCGGCCAGGAAGTCGCCCCCGGGGTCGCCCTCCAGGACGCGCACGTCGTCCCGGCCCAGGGCGGGGGCGCCGAAGGACTGCAGCCGGAAGTCGTGCTGATCGCTCCAGAAGGTCGGCAGGGGCGCGAACGGCTCGACCGTGACGCCGGTGCCGGTGAGATGGGCGGTCAGTACCTTGGCGGCGTGTTTGGCGGTGTCCGTGGGGATGGACCAGTGCTCGACGCGGCGCGCGACCTCGTCGTAACGGGCGTTGGGGAAGCGCGCGATGTCACCGACGGCGACCACGTCCGGGCGTCCGCCGACCCGCAGGTGCTCGTCCGTCAGGACGCCGTCGGTGAGGTCGAGACCGTTGCCGTCGAGCCACTCGGTGTTGGCGACGGAGCCCACCGACTCCACCACGACGTCGGCGGCGATGACGGTGCCGTCGGCGAGAACCACCCCGGTGACCCGGTCGTCGCCCTCGAACCCGGTCACCTGGGTGCCGAGGGCGAACCGGACACCCCGCCGCTCGTGCCGGTCGAGCAGCGCCTTCGCGAGCAGCTCACCGAGCGGCCCGACCATGGGCAGCGGCAGCGGGTCGACGGCCGTGACCTCGGCGGCGCCGAGGGCGAGCGCGGTCGCGGCCACCTCGCAGCCGATGAATCCGGCACCGATGACGACCACGCGCCCGCCCGGCCGGGCCAGCGCCGCGCGCAGGCCGCGGGCGTCGGCCACGGTCCGCACGGTGTGCCGGCCGTGGCGGGGGCCGGGGCAGGGCAGCCGCCGGGAACGCATCCCGGTGGCCGCCACCAGCCCCCCGTACGACAACGTCTCACCGTCGTCGAGCGTGACCGTCCGCCGGTCGAGGTCCGCCGCGACGACCCGGGTGCCCAGGCGCCACCGTACGTCCGCGACGCTGGCCCGCGGCAGGAAGGTGAGCGAGCCGAAGGAGGCGTCGCCCGCCAGCGCCTCCTTGGACAGCGGAGGCCTGTTGTAGGGCATGTGGGGTTCGTCCCCGACGAGGACGACCGGGCCGCGCCAGCCGGCGGCGCGCAGTTGCTCCGCGGCGCGGAGCCCGGCCATGGAGGCGCCGGCCACGACGACGGGGGCGGGTGCGGGTGTGGCTGCGTTCACGCGTCAGTCCCCGATCCGGATGGCCTGCAGCGGGCAGACGTCGGCGGCCTCCTCGACCTCCTCGCGGCGGGTGTCGTCGGCGTCGGGGGCGTGGACCAGATGTCCGTCGTCGTCGAAGCGGAAGACGTCGGGAGCGGCGAACACGCATTGGCCGTGGTCCTGGCATTTGTTCATGTCGACGACGACCTTCATGGCCGGTCCTCCAGATGACGTGTCACGTCGGAGGGGAACGGACGGGGACTCGGACCCTGAGGGCGGGCCCGGCCGGTGGAGCGGCTCGGGACCGCCCCCTCCCCCCATTTCATTTGACCCCAAACAAAATAGAAAGCAACGGGGTCGGGGTCAAGGGGTCGGGAGCCGGCTCACACCGACAGGAACCGACTGCGCAGTTCCCCGCGCCCCTGGGGTGGTGGGGCTGAGGCGCGCTGCCAGCTGCCGGTCACCTGTGGCTGGCGGCGCGGTTCCTCGCGCCCCTGAGGGGGTGGGGGCTGGGGCGCGTGGACGGGTGACGGGTGTCCGTGGCTGGCCGCGCAGTTCCCCGCGCCCCTAAAG
>NZ_JBHXTO010000158.1:0-21324 GCF_042677425.1 Streptomyces sp. NPDC127119
CCGGCGTCACCGTCTTCCTCACCACCCAGTACCTGGAAGAGGCCGACCAGCTCGCCGACCGCATCGCCGTCCTCAACAACGGCCGCATCGCCGCCCAGGGAACCGCCGAGGAACTCAAGCGCCTCATCCCCGGCGGACACGTACGCCTCCGCTTCACCGACCCCGGCGCCTACCAGAGCGCCGTGAGCGAAATGCGCGAGGCGACCCGGGACGACGAGGCGCTCGCGCTGCAGATCCCCAGCGACGGCAGCCAGCGCGAGCTGCGCTCCATCCTCGACTGGCTGGACTCCACCGGCATCGAGGCCGACGAACTCACCGTGCACACCCCCGACCTCGACGACGTCTTCTTCGCCCTCACCGGCGGCACCGACAAGACCCAGGAGGCTGTCCGATGAGCGCCCCCCTCGCCCCCGCCCGCCCGAGCCGCGTCTCCCTCGCGGTGCGCGACTCGTCGACGATGCTGCGCCGCAACCTGCTGCACGCCCGGCGCTACCCCTCCCTCACCCTGAACCTGCTGCTCACCCCGATCCTGCTGCTGCTGCTCTTCGTCTACATCTTCGGGGACGTGATGAGCGCGGGCATCGGCGGTGGGAGTCCCGACCGCTCCGAGTACATCGCGTACATCGTGCCGGGTCTGTTGCTGATGACCGTCGGCAACACCCTGGTCGGCACCGCGGTGTCCGTCTCCAACGACATGACCCAGGGCATCATCGCCCGCTTCCGCACCATGGCGATCCACCGCGGCTCGGTACTCATCGGGCACGTCGTCGGCAGCGTCCTCAAGGCGATCACGACCGTGCTCTTCGTCGGTGTCATCGCGGTGGCCATCGGCTTCCGGTCCAAGGACGCCTCGGCCCTGGAATGGCTCGCGGCATTCGGGCTGCTGGTGCTCTTCGCCCTGGCGCTCACCTGGATCGCGGTCGGCATGGGCCTGATCAGCCCGAGCATCGAGGCGGCCAGCAACAACGCCCTGCCGCTGGCCTTCCTCCCGCTCATCTCCAGCACCTTCGTGCCGGTGGACGCGATGCCGGGCTGGTTCCGGCCGATCGCCGAGTACCAGCCGTTCACCCCGACCATCGAGACCCTGCGCGGCCTGCTGCTCGGCACCGAGATCGGCCACAACGGCTGGATCGCGATCGCCTGGTGCCTGGCCCTCACCGCCCTCGGCTACTTCTGGTCGAAGTCGGTCTTCAACCGCGCCGCGAAGTAGCCGGGACGACCACCGCGACACGCGCCCCGGTTCGTCCGCAGAAGGGCGGCGTACCCCGACACCACGTCGGAGTACGCCGCCCTCTTCGCGCACCCAGTCACGACGTCCCTCGTCCCCACCGGCTTGCGCTTCCCCGGGACACGCCGCCAACGTGGACCGACACGACGAAGCGATCGCGTACGCCGCCGGGCCGACGCGCGCCGTCGTGTCAGCGCTTGCCCGGGGGCCGTGCCTCCGTGTCCCGTCGGCGGAACATCGCCGACAACCTCTTCGCGTGTGCACGCCGCTGCTCCGCGACGGCGCACGGCCCGCCTCCCGAGGCCCCTGACGTCACAGGGAGACGGAGACATCCTCATGTCGGTCAGCGCGAACACCGTGAGGGTCGCCGGGCAACCGCCGCCGCTGAGCCACGACGGAGTACACGAAGCCCGGCGCCGCCTGGCCGACCGCGTGGTGGACACGCCCGTGGTGCGCAGCGAGGAACTCGAACAGCTGGCCGGAGCCCGGCAGCCCCGGTGTGGTGACGCAGTCCACCGGCAACCACGCGACAGCCGTGGCGCCGGCGGCCGCCCAGTACGGACTCCCGGCCGTCGTGGTGCTGCCCACCGACGCCGCGCCGGCCAAGGTGGCACGGATCCGGGCCGCCGGCGCCGAGGTGCTCCAGGCGGGAAGCACCCTGGCCGAGCACGTCACGGTGGTCGACGAACTGACGCGCGCCCGCGGTCTCGACGAGATCGACCCCTACCAGAACCCGGACGTGGTGGTCGGCCAGGGCACCGCCACCGCCGACCTGCTGCACCAGGTGGACATGGTCGGCGGTCACCTGGAAGCGGTGGTCCTGCCGGTGGGGGCGGCAGCGCGCTGGCCGGTGCCTGCCTGGCCACCACAGGCCGGAGCATCGACCTCTACGGCGCCGAGCCCAGCGCCGTCCCCGCTCTGACAGCGACCCCGCGAGCCGGGAAACCGGTCACCGTGGACGCCGGGCCCACCCTCGCCGACAGGCTGCGTCCCGACCGCATCGGCCGGCTCCCCTACGATCTGGCCCACGACGTCGTCGCCGGGGTCTTCACGATCGAGGAAAGCGCATCGCCGAAGCGCTGCGCCTGCTCATCGAGCCCGCCGCCACCACCGCGGTGACGGGTGCGCTGCGCCTGGCCGCCGAGGGCCGCGCCCAGGACATCGGAAGGCTCTCTCACCACACCTGGACGTGCTCTGCGTCCAGTACCCGGGACGTCGGGACCGGCGTGCCGAGGACGGCCGGGCCTTCGTCTTCTTCGGCCACGGCACGGGTTCCGTCCTGGCCTTCGAGGTGGCCCGCCGCTACCAGGACGACACCGGCACCCCGCCGGCCCGGCTGCTCGCCTCCGGTTGTCCCCCGCCCTCCCTGCTGCGCGGCGGGACGGTGCACCGCCGTGACGACGACGGCATCATCGAGGAGTTGCGCGCCGTCGGCGGGACCGATCCCGTCTACCGACGGGCACGGTCAGGAGGTCAACGACCTCGTCTCCGGTACCGTCCGGGACCTCTCCGCCGCCCGGGAAGCCGTGCCCGGCGCGGGCTGAGCCGTCCACCGTCGTACCACGGCAGGGCGGACACCCCCGGTCGGCGGCAGCGACCGGGGGTGTCCGCCCTCCTCGTACGGGGCCCTTCCTACGGCAGGACCTCGCCTTCCTTCGTCCTTCTGCGCAGTGTCGGCCTGCTGGATCGGGTGAGGTCCTTCCAGGTGTCGCTCAGGCCGGCGACGGTGCGCACCGCGAACAGCGTGCGGATGGGCACCTCCTGATGCAGCTCCGCCCTGATCAGACCGGTCAGCCTGATGGCCCGCAGCGAGTTGCCGCCGTGGTCGAAGAAGTCGTCGTCGATGCCCACCCGGTCCAGGTCGAGAACGTCGGCGAACGCGTCGGCCAGCACCCGTTCGACGTGATTGCGCGGGGCCCGGTACGTCTCGTCGTCGAACGTGGGGTCCGGCAGCGCCGCCCTGTCCACCCGTCCGTCGGCGCCCAGCGGCAGCCGGTCCAGCGTCACGAACCCCGACGGGACCATGAACTCCGGCAGCCGCCCCGCCGTGAACCGGCGCAGTTCGCCACTGTCGACGGTCCACCCGCCGGCCGGGACCACGTAGGCCGTGAGGCGCCGCTCCCCGGACGGGTCACTGCCGACGGCCACCACGGACTGCGCGAGACCGGCGTGTTCGGCCAGCGCGTCCTCGACCTCGGCCGGCTCGACCCGGGCACCGCGGACGTCGACCTGGGTACCGGCCCGTCCCACGTACTCCAGGAGGCCGTCGGTACGCCACCGTGCCCGGTCCCCTGTGCGGTACATGAGCCCGCCGGCCACACCGAACGGGCAGGGCACGAAACGCTCCGCGGTCCGGGCGGGTTGCCCGGGACGGCCACGCGCAACGCCGGGCCCGGCCACGTACAGCTCTCCGGTCACGCCCGCGGGGACCGGCGCCAGCCCCGGTCCCAGTACGTAGAGGGCCGTGTTGTCCGTCGGTCGGCCGAGCGCGCCCGCCGGGTGCGTCGGCTCGTTCCCGGCCAGGCGGTGGGACACGGCGGACCCGGACGACTCCGCCGGGCCGTACCCGATGACGATCGCCGGTCGGGGGCAGGCCTCGCGCAGACGTCTCACGGTGGCCGCGGGCACCCGGTCACCCCCCGTCCACACCTCGCGCAACTCGGCGAGACACTCGGGGTGTTCCGCCGCGAGGGCCGAGAACAGGCCGACGGGCAGCCGTACCGTGGAGATCCCGTGTGCCGCCCGTGCCTCGGTCAGCGCGTCGGCGTCCAGCTCCCCCGCAGGCGCGACGACCACCCGGCCGCCGTTCATCAGCGGCGCCCACAGGTCCAGGGCAAGCGCGTGCGAGGTGGGCGGGGCGTGCCACAGCACGGTGCCGCTGCCGCCTGCCCGACGGTTGCGGTCCAGGACGAGCCGCTCCATGTTCCGGTGCGTCACGGCGACCGTCGTGATCGCGCCGGCCGTTTCGGAGCCGTACATCACGGCCAGCAGGCCGTCCTGACGGACGGGAACCGGCATCTGCGTCGCCGCGCCGCCGTCACGGGCGGCCTCCGACCAGAGGTCGTCGAGGGAGACCGCCGGAAGGCCCAGCTCGCGGGAGAGCCGGCCGGCCGTCGCCGTCCCGGTGAGCAGGACGCGCACCGCGGCGTCGGCGACGACCGGCCGGATCCGCTGCGCCGGGAGCGCCGGGTCGACCGGCAGGTAGGCCCCGCCCGCCTTCACCACGGCAAGGAGAGCGACGGCCAGGTCGACCGAGCGGGGCAGCGCCACCGCCACGACCGTCTCGGGTCCGACCCGCCGCCGGCGCAGCGCGTCGGCCAGGCGGCCGGAGCGCTCGTCGAGCTCCCGGTACGAGATCACCGAGTCCCCGGACACCAGTGCCACCTCGTCGGGGGCCCGCTCCACCTGGCGGGCGAACAGCTCCGGGATCGTCAGTCCCGGCAACGGCACCGCCGTGTCGTTCGGTGCCGTGAGCACCAGGTCCCGCGCGTCGCCGCCGACCACGTCGAGCTCACCGACCGGCAGACGCCCTTCGGAGGCCACCAGGGCGTGGACGTACGCGATCAGCTCCTCGCCGATGAAGCGCAGTTCCGCGCGGGAGTACAGGGCCGCGGGGGCGTCGAGCCGGATGAACAGGTCGCTGTCGGCCCTCCCGTCGGTGTAGACGCCGATCGCCAGTTCCTCGAACGTCCCGGTCGTCCCGCCGAGGAAGTGGGCCGGGCAGTCGGCGAAGCTGAGGTGTTCGGTGAACTCGACGACGTTGACGACGGCACCGAAACTGCCGCGGTCGTTCAGGACGGTGCCGCTCGCGCGCTGGATCTCCGAGTAGTGGCAGGCGGCGTGGTCGAAGATGTCGTACGTCTCGTCGCCGATGGTCTCGGCGATCTCGGTGAAGGTCGCGCCGAGGGGCACCCTCACCCGCACCGGCACGACGTTCACCGCCAGGCCGGGTGTCCGGCCGGCCGCACCGAGCCGGTTGGCGACGGCCAGCGAGAGCAGGAACTCCGGGCGGTCGCAGCGGTGCCTGAGGTAGACCGCCGTGGCCGCGGTGAACATCGACGACATCCACACGCCCAGGGACTTCGCGGCCTCGGTCCACGCGCCCGCGGCGGCGCGCGGGACTGTCAGTGTCCGGCTCACCATGCCGATGGGTTCGGTCAGTTCCCCCCACCGGTCGGCGCTGCAGGCCGGTTCGTCGAGCGCGGAGCGCGTCGTGTCGGAGAGGGGGATCCGTGGCAGCTGCGCGGGCGCGGGAGGGTCGGCCAGGTAGTCGCGCCAGAACTCCATGTCCTCGGCGAACCGGTCGGAGGCCTGGTACTCCGCCGCGTCGGCCGCGAAGGACTCGGCGTCCCACGGGTGCGGCGGTTCGGGTACGTCCTCGCCCCGTGACAGCGCGGTGTACACCTCTGCCAGGCGCCGCGACAGCAAGCCGGCCGCTCCGTAGCCGTCCGACACCAGGTGGTGGTAGATGATCACCACCACCGAGCGGGCCGCCGCGAGCTTCACCACACCCAGCCGGAACAGCAGGTCCCGCTCCAGGTCGAACGGCCGGCGCACCATGTCGGCGAGCGCTCGGCGCGCCGCCGTCTCGGGGTCGCCCTCGGCGCTGACGTCCAGATGGAAAGGCCGCCAGTCCCCCAACTCGCGGGGCACCAGGCGCAGCCCGCCGCCGTCATCGACGAAGGTGACGCGCAGCACCTCCGCCTCGCCCATCACGTGCAGGAACGCGGACTCCATGACCGACACGTCCAGGTCGCCCGCCACGTTCCACATGGTCAGTGCATGGTTGAGGGTGTCGGGAAACATTTCCTGCGCCCGCCACAACCCTTTGTGCGCAGACGACGCACCGAACGAACGCACAGAGATCATCCTTTCAGCAGAGCGGCCGGGAACCGGAGGCGTCCCGTGCATGCCGTGGGGTTCACCGCCGGTCACGACCGGTCATCGACGTCATGAGATGCCCGGCGACCCGCCTGGGGGTCGGGTGTCGCAGGACCAGGCCCGCTCTCAGCTTGAGCCCGGTCGACGCGGCCAGGCCCTTGCTCAGCTGTACCGAGAGCAGTGAGTCGAAGCCCATGTCCTTGAACTCCTGGTCGGGGTCGACGGCTTCGCCGGAGGCGTGCCCGAGCACGACCGCGACCCGGGTGAGGACGTGATCCAGGACGAGTGCCGTCGCCTCGTCGTCGGAAAGCGCCGCCAGCCGGTCCCGCAGGGCGACGGGCTCGTCGTCCACCGCGGGCGTGTGCAGCACGGGCACCTGCGCCCTCACCCCGGCGGGCGAGGAGTTCAGCCAGTAGCGCTGCCGCTGGAAGGCGTACGTCGGCAGGTCCACCCTCTTGCGGGTCCCGAGCAGGGCGTCCCAGTCCACCGTCCCGCCCTCGGCGTGGAACCGGGCCAGTGAGCCGAGCACGGCCTCCGCCTCGCCGCGGTCGCGTCGTGCCGAGGACAGGACCACCGCGTCGTCCAGATCTTCGACGATCTCCTGCACGGGGCCGGTGAGCACGGGGTGCGGGCTCATCTCGACGAACACCCGGAAACCGTCGCCCGCCAGCCGCCGGACGGAGGGTTCGAAGAGCACCTTCTCGCGCAGGTTGGTGTACCAGTAGTCACCGTTCAGCGCCGCGGTGTCGGTGATCTCGCCGTACAGGGTCGAGCAGAAGGGCAGGGCCGAGGTGGCCGGGCTCACGTCGGACAGCGCGTCGATCACGCGGTCGCGGACCCGGGTCACATGGGGGGAATGGGAGGCGTAGTCGACCTTGATCCGCTTGGCCTGCACGCCTTCGGCGGTCATCTTCTCGACGAACTCGTCGAGCGCGTCCGGTTCCCCGGACACCACCACGGAGCGGGGGCCGTTGACGACGGCGATTCCGACCCGGTCCCGCCACGGCGCGAGGAGGTCCTCCACCCGGTCCGCCGACTGGGCGACCGACGCCATCCCGCCATGACCGATCAGGTCCACCAGGGCCTTGCTGCGCAGCGCCACGACTCGGGTGGCGTCGCGCAGGGACAGGGCGCCGCACACGTGGGCGGCGGCTATCTCGCCCTGGCTGTGCCCCACCACCGCGGCCGGTTCCACGCCCCAGGAGCGCCACAGGGCGGCCGTGGACACCATCACGGAGAACAGGGCCGGCTGAACCACGTCCACCCGGTCCAGCGTCGGTGCCCCGGGGGCTCCGCGCACCACGTCGAGCAGCGACCAGTCGACCCACTCGGCCAGAGCGGACGCGCACGCGTCGAGGCTGCGCGCGAAGACGGGGAAGGTGTCGTACAGCTGACGCCCCATGCCGGCCCACTGCGACCCCTGTCCGGGGAACACGAAGACCGTCCCACCGCGTTCCGCGGCCGTGCCGCGCACGACCACGGCGGACTCCTGTCCGTCGGCGAGCGACGTCACGCCGCTCAGCAGCTCCTCCCGGTTCCGGCCCAGGACCACCGCGCGGTGCTCGAAGCGGGTCCGGCCGGTCACCAACGACCAGGCGGCGTCGGTGACATCGAGGTCCTCGTCGGCGGCGGCGAAGTCGCGCAGCTTGCGTGCCTGCCGCTCCACGGCCCCCGCGGTCCTGCCGGACAGCACCCACGGCACGAGGCCGCCGACGACACTCTCTTGCCTTTGCTCCTGTTCCTGTTCCTGTTCCGGGGCCTCTTCCAGGACGACGTGCGCGTTGGTGCCGCTGACCCCGAACGACGACACACCGGCCCGCCGCGGACCGTCCGCGCGGGTCCACTCCCGCCCCTCCGCCAGCAGTTCGACCGCGCCGGAGGACCAGTCAACGTGCCGTGAGGGCGTCTGCACGTGCAGAGTCTTCGGGAGCTGCCGATGCCGCACGGCCAGCACGGCCTTGATGATCCCGCCCACCCCGGCGGCGGCCATGGAGTGACCGATGTTCGACTTCAGGGACCCCAGCCACAGCGGCCTGCCCTCGGCACGCCCCTGCCCGTAGGTCGCCAGCAGGGCGCCCGCCTCGATGGGGTCGCCCAGCGTGGTCCCGGTGCCATGGGCCTCGATCAGGTCCACCTCGGAGGCCCGCAGTCCCGCGTTGGCCAGCGCCTTGCGGATCACCTTCTCCTGGGCGAGGCCGTTGGGAGCGGTCAACCCGTTGCTGGCCCCGTCCTGGTTGACGGCGGAACCGCGCAGGGCGGCCAGTACCGGATGGCCGTTGCGGCGGGCGTCGGAGAGCCGCTCCAGCAGCAGCACCCCCACCCCTTCGGACCAGCCGGTCCCGTCCGCCTGGTCCGCGAAGGACCGGCACCGGCCGTCGGGCGACAGGCCGCGCTGCCGGGAGAACTCCACGAAGAGCGCGGGCGTCGCCATCACCGCCGCCCCGCCCGCCAGGGCGAGCGAGCACTCACCCGAGCGCAGCGACTGCATCGCCAGATGCACGGCCACCAGCGACGACGAGCACGCCGTGTCCACGGTCATCGCCGGGCCCGTCAGGCCGAGCTCGTAGGCCACGCGGCCGGAGGCCACGCTCAGGGCGCTGCCTTGCAGCAGGTAGCCCTCCAGTTCGTTGGCGCCGGCCTCCAGGAAGCGCATGCCGTACTCGGGGGCGCTCACTCCGGAGAAGACACCGATCTCGGCGCCGCGTACGTCGGCGGGGACGATGCCCGCCCGTTCGAAGGCCTCCCACGACGTCTCAAGGAGCAGGCGCTGCTGGGGGTCGATCGCCAGTGCCTCCTTGGGGCTGATGCCGAAGAACCCCGCGTCGAAGGCGGCGGCGTCCGTCAGGAATCCTCCGTGCCGCACGTACGAGCTGCCGAGCGTGTCGGGGTCCGGGTCGTACAGGTCCGGCCATCCCCGGTCCTGCGGGAACTCGTCCACCACGTCCCTGCCGTCGCGGACGACGTCCCACAGCGCCTCGGGCGTGGCCACGCCTCCCGGGTAGCGGCACGCCATGGCGACCACGGCGATCGGCTCGCCGCGGCCGGCCTTGAGTGCCTCGTTCTCCCGCCGCAGGCGGTCGCGTTCCTCCAGCAGCGCGCGGAGGGCCCGTTGGACCCGGTCCCCGCCCTCCGCCGCGCGCTCCGCGGAGTCGTCCATGTCAGTTACCCCTCTCGTCCAGGGCCAGGTCCACGAGTGCGTCCAGGTCCAGGGCGGCCAGTACGTCGGTGCCGGTGTCCGCCGTGCCGGTGTCCTGCTCTTGGCCGGCGGTGGTCGGCGCGGGCGGGTCGGCGAGCGCGAGGACCAGGTCCAGGACGCCCGCGCTGCGGAGTTTCCCGATCGGGACGGTCCGCAGCACCTGCCGGATCTGCGCGTCCTCGGCCGGTCCGTCGTCCCCCGCCGTGCGCAGCAGGCCGAGCAGGTGCCGTCCCAGTTCTCGGGGGGTCGGGTAGCTGAAGACGAGCGTGGGGGCCAGCCGCAGCCCGGTCGACGACGCCAGCCGGTTGCGCAGTTCGACCGCGGTCAGCGAGTCGAAGCCGATGTCCTTGAACGCCTTGTCGAGGTGGACGGTGTCGGGCGTGCTGTGGCCCAGGACCAGCGCGATGTCGGTGCGGACGAGGGTGGCGAGGGCGTCCTCGGCCTCCTCGGGCGACAGGCGGGCCAGGCGATCGCGGAGTGGGGTGGCACCGGTCGCGGTGGCCGCGGCAGCTCTGCGGACGCCGGTGCGCACCAGGCCCCGGAGGACGGCGGGCAGAGTGCCGGTCTCCAGCTGGGGCCGGAGCAGGGCGGGGACGATCCTGGCCGGGACCAGACAGGCGGCGTCCGTGGCCCGGGCCGTCTCGAACAGCGCCATCCCTTCCGCCGCCGTGAGGGGCTTGATGCCGAGGCGGGCCATCCGGCTCAGGTCGACGTCGTCCAGGTGGCCGGTCATGCCGCTGCTGTCCGACCACAGTCCCCAGGCCAGGGAGGTGGCGGGCAGCCCGGCGGCCCGGCGGTGTTCGGCCAGTGCGTCCAGGAAGACGTTGGCCGCGGCGTAGTTGCCCTGGCCCGGCGTGCCAAGCACGCCCGCCGCGGAGGAGAAGAGAACGAATTCGGCGAGGTCCGTGCCGCGGGTCAGCTCGTGCAGGTGCCAGGCGGTGTCGGCCTTGGGGCGGAACACGCGCTCGATCCGCTCCGCCGTCAGGGAGGTGACGGTGCCGTCGTCGAGGAGCCCGGCGGTGTGCACGACGGCGGTCAGCGGGTGTTCCCCGGGGATGGCCGCCAGGAGCGCGGCCAGGGCGTCGCGGTCGGCGGTGTCGCAGGCGGCGATCGTGACCTTCACCCCCATCTCGGTGAGTTCCGCGGCGAGTTCGGGCGCGCCCGGTGCGTCCGGACCGCGCCGGCCGGCCAGCAGCAGATGTCCGGCCCGCCCGGCCGAGGCATACCGGCGGGCGAACAGCGCGCCGAGGGTGCCCGTGCCACCGGTGATGAGGACCGTGCCGCCCTCGGCGGGCTCCGGCACGGTGTCCGCGTCCGTGGCCGGCGGGGTCTCCCGCACGAGCCGGGGGACGTACACCTGCGGGTCGTCGGCGCACAGGGCCGCCTGCGGCTCGCCGCTCGCCAGCGCCGCACGGAAGGACTCGGCGGGGACGGCGTGCTCGTCGGCCAGGTCGATCACGGTGAAGCGGCCGGGGTTCTCGGTCTCGGCGGTGCGGATCAGTCCCCAGACGGCGGCGTCCGCCGGCTCGGGCGAGTCGGTGCCGGGTCGGACGGCGACGGCTCGCCTGGTGACGAACACGAGCCGGCTGTCGGCCAGGCGCTCCTCGGCCAGCCACGCCTGGATCAGGTCGACGGCGTACTGGACGGCCTCACGGGCGGAGCGGGGGACGTCACCGTCCGCACCGGAGCGCCCCAGGAGGCCGGTGGCGATGACCACGTCGGGAAGGGGATCGGTGCCTTCCGCCACCAGCGACGCCGGCCTCTCATGGCAGTCGGCCGCGGCCCCACCGGGCAGCGAGGCGGCCAGGGCCTCGGGAAGGGCGGCGCCCAGGAACGCCACGCGGTCGGTGGTCCGTGTCTCCTGGACGGCCGCGGGAGTCCACGCCAGGCGGAACAGGTGGCTCTCCCCTCCCGCCGTGACGGCCTGGGCCAACTGCCCGGTGCTGATGGGCCGCATGGCCAGCGACGCCGCTTCGGCCACCGGCTGCCCGGCGGGATCGGCCAGGCTGATCCGCAGCGTCCCCGCGTCGGCGGGGGCGATCCGCACGCGCAGCGCCCGGGCGCCCACGGCGTGCAGGCGGACGTGCGACCAGGCGAACGGCAGGAGGACCTGCTCCGGGTCCTGCTCGGGGCCGGTGCCGATGATCGGGTGGAGCGCGGCGTCGAAGAGCGCGGGGTGGATGCCGTAGTGGCCGGCACCGGGGGTGTCGTCCGCGGGGAGGGCGACCTCGGCGTACAGGGTGTCGTCGCGGCGCCAGAGGGCCGTCAGGCCCTGGAAGGCGGTGCCGTACTGGTAGCCGCGGTCGGCGAGACGGTCGTAGAAGGTGTCGGTCGGTACGGGAGTGGCGCCGGCCGGCGGCCAGGCCGCCAGGTCCGCCCATGCGGCCGGGTCGGGCGCGGCAGGCGGCGGGGCGAGGGTGCCGGTGGCGTGGCGGGTCCAGGACCGGTCGGGTGTGGCGTCGTCGGGCCGGGAGTGGATGGTGAGGACTCGGCGACCGTGGCCGTCGGCCGCCTCCACGTGCACCTGCAACTGGAGGCCGCCGGTGGCCGGGAGGGTGAGGGGCGCTTCGAGGGTGAGGTCCTCCAGGTCCGCGGTGTCGGTGGCCTGCCCGGCGTGCAGGGCCAGTTCGACGAAGGCGGTGCCGGGCAGCAGGGGCGTGCCGTGGACGGCGTGGTCGGCCAGCCAGGGGTGGCCCCGCAGCGACAGGTGCCCGGTGAAGACGTGGCGGTCGCCGTCCGCGAGGGCGACCGCGGCACCGAGCAGCCCGTGGTCGGCGGCGTGCAGGCCCAGGGCGCGGGGATCGGCGCTGCCCGTGGTCTGCCGGCTCCAGTAGTGCTGCCGTTGGAAGGGGTAGGTCGGCAGGTCGAGGTGGGTGGGCAGGGTGGCCGGGTAGAAGCGCGACCAGTCGGACGTGGCGTGGGTGTGGACGGTGGCCAGCGAGGTCAGCACGCGCTGCCAGGTGTCGTCGTCGCGGCGCAGGGTGCCGGTGACGGCGACCTCCGCCTTCGTGTGGTTCTCGACGGTCTCCTGGAGGGGGTGGGTGAGCACCGGGTGGGGGCTGACCTCGACGAACAGGGTGTGCCCGTCGTCCAGCAGGGCCCGCGTGGTCGCCTCGAAGGCCACCGTGGTCCGCAGGTTCTCGTACCAGTACGCCGCGCCCATCGCCGTCGTGTCGCTCATCGCGCCCCCGGCGTGGTCGCCCACCGTCGAGTGGAACGCCACCTCGGCCCGGCGCGGGCGCACCGGGGCCAGCAGGTCCAGGAGCCGGTCGTGGAGCGCCTCGACGTGCGGGGTGTGGGAGGCGTAGTCCACCGGGATCCTCCGGGCCCGGATGCCCGCGTCCTCGCAGTGTGCGACGACTTCCGCCAGCGCGTCGGCGTCCCCGGCGACCACGGTGGCCGACGGCCCGTTGACCGCGGCGACGACCACCCGTCCCGCCCATCGGCCGATGGTTTCCTCGGCGTCCGCCACGGCCAAGGGCAGGGAGACCATGCCGCCGTGGCCCGCGATGTCGGTGATGGCCCGGGAGCGCAGGGCCACGATGCGCGCGGAGTCCTCCAGCGACAGCACGCCGGCGATGTGCGCGGCGGCGATCTCCCCCTGGGAATGGCCCACCACGGCGTCGGGAGTGACGCCCAGGTGTTCCCACAGCCGGGCGAGGGAGATCATCATCGCCCACAGCGCCGGCTGCACGACGTCGACCCGGTCCAGGGCGGGGGCGCCCGGTGCCTGGTCGAGCACGTCGAGAAGGTTCCAGCCGGTGTACGGCTCCAGGGCCGCAGCGCACGCGGTGAGGTGCGCGGCGAACACCGGCGAGGTGCGCGTCAGTTCCACGCCCATGCCGGCCCACTGCGAGCCCTGGCCCGGGAACACGAAGACCGTCCGGCCCGGCTGGGCGGCCGCCGTGCCCGTGACCACCAGCCGTGACGGCTCCCCGGCGGCCAGCGCGGCCAGCGCGGCGCGGTAGTCGGCCGGTTCACGGCCGATCACCACCGCCCGGTGCTCGAACAGGGAGCGGTTCGTCGCCAGCGCGTGGCCGATCTCGGCCGGTGTCACCCCGGGAGTGCGGTCGAGATGCTCCAGCAACTGCCGGGCCTGCTCCGCCAGCGCCGCCGGTGACTTCGCCGACACGGGCCATGGCAGCGCCCCGTCCGTCACCACCGCCGGCTCCGGCGCACCGTCGGCCGGGACTCCCCCGTCCGCACCATCGCCGTCGTCGTCCTGCGGGGCCTGTTCCACGATGAGGTGGGCGTTGGTACCGCTGATGCCGAACGAGGAGACCCCCGCGCGCCGCGGACGTCCGGTGTCGGGCCAGGGGCGTTCCTCGGTGAGCAGTTCCACCGCTCCCGCGCTCCAGTCGACGTGCGGGGTCGGCTCGTCCACGTTCAGTGTGCGGGGCAGCACCCCGTGCCGCAGGGCCATCACCATCTTGATCACACCGGAGACGCCGGCGGCCGCCATGCTGTGGCCGATGTTCGACTTCAGCGAGCCCAGCCACAGCGGCCGGTCCTCGGGCCGGCTCCGGCCGTAGGTGGCGATCAGGGCCTGCGCCTCGATCGGGTCGCCCAGTCTGGTGCCCGTGCCGTGGGCCTCGACCGCGTCGACCTCCTGCGGGGTCAGCCGGCCGTTGGCGAGGGCCTGGCGGATGACGCGCTCCTGGGACGGCCCGTTGGGTGCGGTCAGGCCGTTGCTCGCGCCGTCCTGGTTGACCGCCGAGCCACGTACCACCGCCAGCACCCGGTGGCCGTTGCGCCGCGCGTCGGAGAGCCGCTCCAGCAGCAGGATTCCGACGCCCTCGCTCCAGCCCGTGCCGTCCGCGGCAGCCGCGAAGGACTTGATGTGCCCGTCGGGCGCCAGCCCGCGCTGCCGGCTGAACTCGGTGAGTACGCCCGGGGTGGACATCACCGCCACCCCGCCGGCCACCGCGAGGGTGCACTCCCCCTGACGCAGCGCGTGCGCCGCCTGGTGCAGCGCCACCAGCGAGGACGAGCACGCCGTGTCGATGGTGAGCGCCGGGCCCTCCAGGCCGAGGAAGTAGGCGAGCCGGCCGGAGAGCACGCTGGTCGTCTTGCCGGTCAGCATGAGGCCGTCGAGGCCGTCCGTGGCCTCGTGCAGCAGCGAGCCGTACTCCTGGGGCATGGCACCGACGAAGACACCCGTCCGGCTGCCGTGCACCGATTCCGGGCGGATGCCCGCCCGCTCGAACGCCTCCCAGGCGACCTCCAGCAGCAGCCGCTGCTGCGGGTCCATGGCGAGCGCCTCGCGGGGTGCGATGCCGAAGAAGTCGGCGTCGAACTCGCCCGCGTCGTAGAGGAAGCCGCCCTCGCGGACGTAGCTCTTGCCCCGCTGGTCGGGGTCGGGGTCGTAGAGCCCCTCAAGGTCCCAGCCGCGGTCTGTCGGCAGGCCCGAGATCCCGTGACCGCCGGACATCACCAGTTCCCACAGGTCCTCGGGGGACGCCACGCCGCCGGGAAGGCGGCAGCTCATACCCACGATGGCGACGGGCTCGTCCAGCGCGGCGGACGCGGCCACGGGGCGGGCGGCCGGCGGGGTCTCCCCGAGCAGTTCACCGCGCAGGTGCCGCACCATCGCGGCCGGCGTCGGATGGTCGAAGACCGCTGTCGCCGACAGGCGCACACCGAAGGCCTTGCTCAAGCGGTTGCGCAACTCCACCGAGGCCAGCGAGTCGAAGCCGATGTCCTTGAACCTGCTGTCCGCCCGCACCGCCTCCGGTGTCGCGTGCCCGAGCACGGTCGCGGTGTGGGCGCGTACCGCCTCCATGAGTTCGCGCTCGGCGTCGGCGCCCCCGGTGAACCGCGGCCCGCCGACGGCGCCGAACGAACCGGCCGCGGCGGCGCGGCGTGCGCGACGGGGACGCACCAGTGAGCCGAGGACCGCGGGGAGCGCACCGGTGTCGGCGCGGGCGAGCCGCTCGGTGTCGAGGCGTGCCGGGACGAGCGTCGGTTCGTCCCGGACACTCGCCGCGTCGAACAGGGCGAGTCCCTCGTCGGACCGCAGGGGCAGCAGCCCCATGCGGGCCATGCGGGCCAGGTCCGCCCGGCTGAGATCCGCCGTCAGCTCGCCGCGCTCGTCCCAGAGGCCCCAGGCCAGCGACGTGGCCGCGAGTCCCTGTGCCCGGCGGTGGACGGCCAGGGCGTCGAGGTAGACGTTCGCGGCCGCGTAGTTGCCCTGTCCGGCGCCGCCGAGCGCGCCCATCACCGAGGAGAACAGCACGAACGCCGCCAGGTTCTGCCCCTGGGTGAGCCGGTGCAGGTGCCATGCCGCGTCCGCCTTGGGCCGCAGTACCGCTTCCAACTGCTCGGGCGTCAGCGTGGAGACCAGGCCGTCGTCCAGGACACCCGCCGTGTGCACGACCGCGGTCAGCGGGTGCTCGGCCGGTATGTCCTCCAGCAGCCCGGACAGCGCCTGCGGGTCGGAGACATCGCACGCCACCGCCACGGCCGTCGCCCCCAGCCCGGTCAGCCGCTCGACCAGTTCCGCGGCGCCCGCGGCGGCGGGCCCGCGACGGCTGACCAGCAGCAGCCGCCGGGCCCCGTACGCGGTCACCAGGTGCCGCGCGAAGAGCCCGCCCAGGGTGCCGGTGCCGCCGGTGATCAGCACCGTGCCCTCCGGATCCCAGCCGGCCGGCACACTCACGTCCGGGCGTCCCGCCGGCCGCTCGCCGGGGGAGGCCGACGTGCCACTGGTCCGCACCAGGCGGGGTACGACGACCTCTCCCCCGCGCAGCGCGAACTGCGGCTCCCCGTCCGCGAGCGCGGCGGGCAGGGCGTGCAGCGAACGCTCGTCCTCGTCGACGTCGACGAGGACGAACCGGCCCGGGTTCTCCGTCTGCGCGGTGCGCAGCAGGCCCCACACCGGTGCGGAGGCGAGATCCGGCCGCTCCGCGGCGACCGCCACCGCGCCACGGGTGACCACCACGAGCCTGGTGTCGGCGAACCGCTCCTCGGCGAGCCATGACTGCACCAGGGACAGCGCCTTGAGCAGTTCGGCCCGTACGGCGGCAGGGTCGCCAGCGGCGGCGTCCTCGCCGGGCGGCCGGCAGGACAGCACGGACGCGGGCTTCGGGTCGGACGTCGGGTCCGTGGCCGAGGTGGTGCCGACGGTCCCCGCATCCGCCTCCAACGCGTCGGCGAGCGCGGGCAGGTCGGCGTACCGCCGCACGGATGCGGAGTCCCCGACGGTGGCGAGCCCGAACGGGTCGTCGCCCACCAGTGCCCACGGGCCGGCCGGTGTGGCGGCTGCGGCCGGCACCTCCCGCTTCACCCACTCCATGCGGAACAGCGCGTCGTGGTGTCCGCCCGGTGCTCCGCCGAGCTTCCCGGGGTCGGCGGGGCGCATCACCAGGGAGCCGATCGACGCGACGGGCGCGCCCTCGGTGTCGGCGAGCTCCACCACGAGGGCGTCCGTACCGTTCGGGGCGAGCCGCACCCGCACGTTCCTGGCATCGGCCACGTACAGACGTACGTCGGACCAGACGAACGGCAGCCTCGGCCGCTCCGGTTCCCGCCCGGCCCCGGCCTGCGGGCTGAGCCCGGCGTGCAGGGCCGCGTCGAGCAGCGCGGGGTGGATGCCGAAGGCCGCCGCCTCGGGGTGCCGCTCCTCGGGCAGCGCCACCTCGGCGTACACCTCGTCACCCCGCTTCCACAGGTTCCGCACTCCCCTGAACGCGGGGCCGTACTGGTAGCCGAGGGCGGCCAGCGCCGGGTAGAGGTCGTCGGGATCCACTGGAAGCGCGCCGTCCGGCGGCCACGCCCGGGCGTCCCACGGCGTTGACGCCGGCCCGCCCGTGACGAGGACACCCGTGGCATGGCAGGTCCAGAGCGCACCCGTCCCCTCGGCGTCGGGCCGGGAGTAGACGCTCACGGAGCGCCGGCCGGAGTCGTCGCGCTCGGCCGCTTCGACGCGCAGCTGAACGCCGCCGGTGGCCGGCAGGACGAGCGGTGCCTTCAGGGTGAGTTCCTCAAGTCGGTCGCAGTCCACCTCGTCCCCCGCGCGGAGCGCCATCTCGACGAAGGCCGTACCCGGCAGCAGAACGGTGTCGGAGATCGCGTGGTCGGCCAGCCAGCCGTGTGTCTGCAGCGACACCCGGCCGGTCAGCACGGTGACGTCCGTCCCCGCCAGTTCCACGGCCGCGCCGAGCAGCGGGTGCGCGAGCACCGCCTGCCCCACCGCGGCCGCGTCCGCCGCGCTGCCGGGCAGGTCGATCCAGTAGTGCTGTCGTTGGAAGGGATAGGTGGGCAGGTCGAGGTGGGTGGACCCGGTGGCGGGGAAGAAGGCCGACCAGTCGACAGCGGCATGCGTGTGGACGGTGGCCAACGACGTCAGCACGCGCTGCCACGTGTCGTCATCACGACGCAGAGTGCCCGTGACCACCACCTCACCCGCACCCGCACGCGCCCCGGCCGTCTCCTGAAGAGAGTGCGTGAGCACCGGATGCGGACTGACCTCAACAAACAGCGAATGCCCATCGTCCAACAACGCGTCCGTGGCACTCTGAAAATGGACAGCCGTCGCCAGATTGTCGTACCAGTACTCCGCACCCATCACCGTGGTATCAGCCACCGGCCCACCAAGATGACCCTCCACCGTGGAATAGAACGCAACCTCGGCCTGGCGCGCCTCCACCGGAGCCAGCAATTCAAGCAACTGGTCACGCAACGGGTGCACATAAGACGTGTGCGAGGCGTAGTCGATAGGAACACGACGAGCACGCACACCCACCACCGCACAATGCGCCAACAACTCCTCGACAGCGTCGATGTCACCGGCCACCACCGTCGCCGACGGCCCATTGACCGTGGCCACCACCAACCGCCCCTGCCACCCCGCGATCAGCTCCGAAGCCTCAGCCACAGGAAGCGGCAGGGAGACCATGCCACTGCGGCCCGCGATCCCGACCAGGGCCTGAGAACGCAACGCCACCACACGCGCCGCATCCTCCAACGACAACACCCCCGCGATATGCGCCGCGGCGATCTCACCCTGGGAATGCCCCACCACCGCATCCGGAATGACCCCCAGGTCCTCCCACAGCCGGGCCAACGACACCATCACCGCCCACAACGCAGGCTGGACAACACCATCACCCTCCAGAACGGGAGCACCCCCGACCCGACGAAGGACATCAACCAGGTTCCAGCCGGTGAACGGCTCCAACGCCGCCGCACACACCGCAAGATGCCCGGCAAAAACCGGACTCACAGCCATCAACCCCACACCCATACCGACCCACTGCGAACCCTGACCCGGAAACACGAACACCGTCCCACCCGGCCGGACCGCAGCAGCACCGGTAACCACCCGGGCAGAAGGCTCACCCGCCGACAGCGCACCCAACGCCACCCGGAAGTCACCCGGCTCACCACCGATCAACACCGCCCGATGATCAAACAGGGAACGGTTCATCGCCAGCGCGCGGCCGATCTCAGCCGGCGTCGCCCCCGGAGTGCGGTCGAAATGCTCCAACAAACGCCGCGCCTGCTCCGCCAACGCCACCGAGGACTTCGCCGACACCGGCCATGGCAGCGCCCCGTCCGTCACCACCACCGATCCCGGAACACCCACATCCGGGACACCCTCATCCCGGGGAGCCTGTTCCACGATGAGGTGGGCGTTGGTGCCACTGATGCCGAACGACGAGATGGCGGCACGTCGCGGGTGGCCGCTCTCCGGCCACGGCCGGCTTTCGGTGAGGAGTTCCACCGCCCCCTCGGCCCAGTCCACGTGCGAGGACGGCCGGTCCACGTGGAGGGTCCGGGGCAGGGTGCCGTGCCGCATGGCCATGACCATCTTGATGACGCCACCCACGCCCGCCGCGGCCTGGGAGTGGCCGATGTTCGACTTCAGCGAGCCCAGCCACAACGGCCGGTCCCCGGGCCGGTCCTTGCCGTACGTGGCCAGTAGCGCCTGTGCCTCGATGGGGTCACCGAGAGCGGTCCCGGTCCCATGCGCCTCGACGGCGTCGACCTCCAGCGCCGACAGGCCGGCGCCGGCCAGGGCGTGGCGGATGACACGCTCCTGGGAGAGCCCGTTGGGGGCGGTCAGGCCGTTGCTCGCGCCGTCCTGGTTGATCGCCGAGCCGCGTACCACCGCCAGCACCCGGTGGCCGTTGCGCCGCGCCTCGGAGAGCCGCTCCAGCAGCAGCAGGCCCACACCCTCCGCCCAGGCCGTGCCGTCCGCCGCCTCGGCGAACGCCTTGCACCGCCCGTCCGCCGCGAGCCCGCGCTGCCGGCTGAACTCGACGAACATGCCCGGGGTGGCCATCACGGCGACGCCGCCGGCCAGCGCGAGATCGCAGTCGCCGTTGCGCAGCGCCTGGGCCGCCATGTGCATCGACACCAGTGAGGAGGAGCACGCGGTGTCCACCGTCACGGCCGGACCCTGCAGGCCGAGGGCGTACGCGATGCGGCCCGAGGCGACGCTCGCGGTGTTGCCGGTCAGCAGGTACCCGTCGAAGCCGGCGACACCGTCGTGCAGGTGAGGACCGTACTCCTGAGTGGTCGCGCCGACGAAGACGCCGGTCTGGCTGCCGCGCAGCGTGGTCGGGTCGATGCCCGCCCGCTCGATCGCCTCCCAGGAGGTCTCCAGGAGCAGCCTCTGCTGGGGGTCCATCGCGGTGGCCTCGCGCGGGCCGATCCCGAAGAACGCGGGGTCGAACGCCGCCGCGTCGGACAGGAATCCGCCCTTGGTGACGTAGGAGGTGCCGAGCCGGTCCGGGTCGGGATCGAGAAGCTTGTCGGTGTCCCAGTTGCGGTCGGCGGGGAAGTCGGTGATGGCGTCGACGCCATCGCTGACCAGGCGCCACAGGTCCTCGGGGGTGCGCACGTCTCCCGGGTAGCGGCAGGCCATGCCCACAATGGCGAGGGGTTCGTCCGCGTCGGCCGGGGTCCGGGCACCGGGAGCGGTGTCTCCCGTCTCCGCGGAACCCACCAGCTCGGTCCGCAGATGGCGGGCGACGTCTGCGGGCGTCGGGTGGTTGAACAGCAGCGTCGACGGGAGCTCCAGGCCCGTGAGGGCACTGAGCCGGTTACGCAGTTCGACGGAGGCGAAGGAGTCGAACCCGAAGTCCTTGAACGTGCGGTCGCCGTCCACCGTCTGCGGGGTGACCCGTCCGGTGATGAGGGCGACCTCGGCGCGGATCCGGTCGGTGAGGATCTGTTCCTGCTGGGTCCGGGAGACCTTGGTGAGGCGGTCGAGCAAAGGCGACGACGCACCGGCCTCGGCGGGAGCGATGCCCTCGGGCTGGTCCGCGGTCGGCTCGGAGCCCGCGTCGGCATCGGTATCGGTGTCGGCGAGGCCGGCCGTCGGCAGGTCGATCCAGTGGCGCTGTCGTTGGAAGGGGTAGGTGGGCAGGTCGAGGTGGGTGGGCCGGGTGGCGGGGAAGAAGGCCGACCAGTCGACGGCGGCGTGGGTGTGGACGGTGGCCAGCGAAGTCAGCACGCGCTGCCACGTGTCGTCGTCGCGGCGCAGAGTGCCGGTGACGACGACCTCACCGGCGCCGGTACGGTCCCCGGCGGTCTCCTGGAGGGCGTGGGTGAGCACCGGGTGGGGGCTGACCTCGACGAACAGGGTGTGCCCATCGTCCAGCAGCGCGTCCGTGGCACTCTGGAAATGGACAGCGGTGGCCAGGTTGTCGTACCAGTACTCCGCACCCATCACCGTGGTGTCGGCCATCGGCCCGCCGAGGTGACCCTCCACCGTGGAATAGAACGCGACAGTCGCCGACCGCGCCTCCACCGGAGCCAGCAGTCCCAGCAACCGATCGCGAAGCGGATGCACATGAGACGTGTGCGAGGCGTAGTCGATGGGAACGCGGCGAGCACGCACACCCTCGACCACGCAGTGCGCCAACAACTCCTCGACAGCGTCGATGTCACCGGCCACCACGGTCGCCGACGGCCCGTTGACCGTGGCCACCACCAACCGCCCCTGCCACCCCGCGATCAGCTCCGAAGCCTCAGCCACAGGAAGCGGCAGGGAGACCATGCCACTGCGGCC
>NZ_JBHXTO010000159.1:0-21232 GCF_042677425.1 Streptomyces sp. NPDC127119
CAGAGCCAAGTACGTCCAGTACGAGGCTCTGCGCCCGGCACGGCGAGAGCACGCACCTGACGCCGCCCGGCCGCCCTCCGGGCGACGACGGGAATGGTCAGACAGGCCCTAGCCCTCGGTCAGGGTTTCCCCACCTTGTCGAAGTGGCCCAGGAAGACCGGAGCGCCGTTCCGCACGCGGTGCAGGAACAGGCTGTTGACCCAGCGGAACTCGTGGGTCACCGGGTCGAACTCGATGGTCTTGGCGAGGCCCCGGTGGGTGGTCCCGCGGAGTCTGCGGACCATGGCCCCCCGTTCGGGCCCGACGCTGCCCAGCTCGCGCATGGCCTGGGCGACGAAGAGCACCGCGTCGTACGCCTCCACCGCGTACCGCTCGACCGTGCGTACCCCGAAGCGTTTCCGGTACGTCTCCACGAAGTGTGCCGCGGCCGGCAGCTCGGCCGGGTCCACATAGGTCGTGCTGATCACCCAGCCCTCGGCCGCCGCGCCCGCCTCCTCGAGGAACGCGGTCTGCAGTACGGGTTCCGGGGCCATGCGCGGGCCGCGGAACCCGGCCCGTGCCAGGGCGCGGGCGCAGCGGGCGGCCCGGTGCGGTGAGGTGCCGGCGTAGATGACGGCCTGGGCGTCCGCGGCGAGCAGGGCGGCGGCGACCGCGTCGAAGTCCTCGCTGTCCGCGGGGACGGTGTGGGTCGTGGTCGTGCCCTGGGAGGGCGGGTACGCGCTCACGTCCTTGACGATCTGCCAACTGGCCCTGCCCGCCGCCCGGTCGTCGACGAGCGCGGTCCTGCGGCTCTTCTCGGCGTGGGTGAGGTACTGGATGAAGGGCGTCGCCAGGGCGTACTCGTCGGGCCTGAGCTGGAAGTACGCGCGGGTGGTGGTCGTGGAGTACAGATCGGCGCCGGAGGAGACGGACACGATCGGCAGCAGGGCCTTCTCGTAGCGGGCCACGGCGACCTCGGACGCGGCGGCGCCGGTCGCGGCGATGACGGCGTACACGTCACGGTCCGCGACGAACCCGTCGGACACCTTCTCGGCGCGCTTCGCCTTCCCGCCGTCGTCCAGGACCTTCAGCGCGAGGTCGAAGGGGCGGCCCTCACGAAGGGAACGGGTCCCCCGGGAGCGGGATCCGCCGGGCCGGGAGTCGCCGGTGCCGGATGCGAGGGCGCCCGAGTTGAAGTCCGACACGGCGATCCGCGCGCCCCGTTCCTGGGCCCGGCCCGTCGCCCGGTCCGGGCCCGACAGGTCGGCGTGCAGGCCGATGACGTACCGGGGGAGCGGTCCCGAGCGTGCCGAGCCGTCGCGGCCGGACGCGGACCTGGCGGCGGCCCGGGCCGCGAGGCCGCCGCCGGTCAGGACGACCCCGGCCGCCGAGCCGAGTGTCAGCACGCGGCGCCGGGAGAGGGCGGGGCGGGCCGGCTCCGGTCCGTCGTCGGGCTGTACGAGCGTGACGGGGCCCGAACCCGGTCCCGGGCCGCGGTCGGGGTCCGGGTCGGGCAGGGACAGGACGGCGGACGAGCGTTCCGCGATCAGCCGGGGGAGCGAGGGCGGCAGCCAGTCGGGCTCCGGGCCGCTCTCGTCGGTCAGGCTGTCCCGTACCTCCTGCGCGGTGGGCCGGGCCCGCGGGTCCTTGGCGAGGCAGGCGGCCAGCAGCGGGACCAGGGTCCACGGCACGGCGTCCAGGTCCGGTTCCTCGTGGACCGTGCGGAAGATGACGGCGGCCACGGTGCCGGTGCCGAACGGGCGGCGGCCGGTCGCCGCGTACGCCAGCACGCAGCCCAGCGAGAAGACGTCGCTCGGCGGGCCGACGCCGTCGCCACCGGCCCGTACCCGCGCCTGCTCGGGCGAGAGATAGCCGGGCGAGCCGATCACCACGTCGCTCGCGGTCAGCGCGGTGGCACCGGCGGACCGCGCGATGCCGAAGTCGATCAGCCGGGGTCCGTCGAGGGCGAGGAGGACGTTGCCCGGCTTGACGTCCCGGTGCACCAGGCCCGCCGCGTGCACCTCGGTGAGCGCCTCGGCCAGCCGCGCGCCCAGGGCACGTACCGTACGGTCCGGCAGCGGCCCGTGCAGGGCGACGGCCTCGGCCAGCGACGGGCCCGGTACGAAGGCGGTCGCCAGCCAGGGTTCGCGGGCCGCCGGTTCCGCCGCCAGGACCGGCACCACCCACCGCCCGGTGAGCCCGCCCGCCGCCTCGGCCTCGCGGCGGAAACGGGTCCGGAAGTCGTGGTCGGCCGCGTACTCGGCGCGGATCACCTTCAGGGCGACCAGCGTCCCGCCCGCCGAACGGGCCAGGTAGACCACGCCCATGCCGCCCGCGCCGAGCCGGCCGAGCAGCCGGTGGCCGCCGACGGAGAGCGGGTCGCCGGGCCTGAGCGGGCGCAGTCCCGCGAACCCCTCCGCGTCCGGTCCGCTCACCACTACACCTTGGAGGGGGCTTCGCCGAGGTAGCGGAACCTGCCGCCCTCGACCTGGTGCAGGAAGATGCCCCAGCCGGCGAACGTGCCGTCCTCCGGCTTGAAGGAGAACTGCTTGGTGATGCCCTTGTAGCGGCTCGCGCGCAGCAGCTCCACGAGCTTTCGGCGGCTCGGGGGACGGGCGGGAACCCGGGTGTTCTCGGCGTTCGTGGCCTTCAGCAGCTCCTGGATGACGAGGTTGACGGTGTCGTACGCCTCGGCGGCGTAGTAGCCGGGCGCGGCGTCGTAGCGCTTGCGGAACGCGGCGGTGAAGGCCTTCGCGGCCGGTACGGCGGAGGGGTCGACGAAGGACGCGGTCATCAGCCAGCCCTCGGCGGCCTCCCCGGCGCTCTTCAGGAACTCCGGGTCGATCACGGCCTGCGGGGCGAACCGCGGTCCGTCGAAGCCGGCCGCCGCCAGTTCACGGGCCACCCGGGCGGCGCCCGGCGCGTACCCGGCGTAGACGAACGAGCCGATCCCGGCCCGCAGCATGTCGGTGACGACGGGCCCCATGTCCTTCGTGCCCGCCGGGACCACCCGTGGGTAGGCCGGGCGGCCCAGACTGCGCATCATGGTGGCGTTGATCCCGGCGGACTCCTGGGCGTACGTCTGCGCGGTGCGGTCCTGGAGCAGGCCGGGGCGCAGCGCTCCGGCTCCCGGTCCCGACCGCTCCGCGTTCTTCGTACTCTTCGTGCTCTTCGTGTGCTTCATGAGATAGACGCTCATGGGGAGGGAGAGGGCCGCGTCGCTGGGGCGGCAGTGCACGAAGGACCGGTACTCCTTCGAGGTCAGGAGCAGTCCTCCGGCCGAGACCGACAGCAACGGCAGCAGGGCCTCGTCGTACGTGCCCAGGATCGCGCGCGCCGCCTCGTCGCCGGTGGGACCGAGCACGGCGAGCACGTCGGTGTCCTGGATCAGCTTCTTGGCCGCGGCCGGCGCCCGCCCCGCGCTGCCGCCGTCGTCCACGGCCTTCAGGTCGAGCGCGAAGGGCTTGTTCTTACGGGAGTTGTACTGCTCGACCGCCAGCCGGGCACCCCGCACCTGCGCCTCGCCCGCCGTCCGGAGGGGACCGCTCAGATCCGCCTGGACGCCGATGGCCCAGCGACGGGTCCCCGAAGTACCCGGGTCGTCGTCGCGCAGGGCAGCCCAGGCCGCGGTTCCGCCCGCCGCCAGGACCAGCGCCGCGCCGGAGGCGAGGAGCAGCCGTCGGCGGCCGGGCGACGCGGGCTCCGCCGCCAGGTCCCTGGTCTCGCCCGAGCCCCCTGAGCCCACCGTGCTCTCCGCGCCCCCGGCGCCCTCCGGGGCCGGGGTTCCGGCGGCCGTCGGCTCGATGTCGGGGAGCGCCAGCATCTCGGCCGAACGGTCGGCGATACCCCGTACGACGTCCTCGGGCAGCCAGGCGATCTGCTCGCCCCGGGGGACCGCGTCCTCGACCAGCAGGACCGTGTCGATCTGTTCGGCCGTCGGACGGTCCGCCGGGTCCTTCGCCAGGCACAGGCGCAGCAGCGTCAGCAGGTCGATCCCGCCGGCGTGACCGGTGGAGTCGTCGGAATCGGTGGAGCCGGTCGAGTCGGCGGGGATGCCGGACAGGTCGGGTTCGTCGTGGACCGTGCGGTAGAGCAGCGCGTCCGCCGTACCGGAGCCGAACGGCGGGCCGCCGCTCGCCGCGTACGCCAGCAGACAGCCCAGCGAGAAGATGTCGCTCGCCGGGCCCACCGCCGCGCCCCGCGCCTCGGCCTGCTCGGGGGAGAGGAAACCGGGCGTGCCGACGACCAGGTCGGTCGAGGTGATCGCGGTCCCGTCGGTCGACCGGGCGATCCCGAAGTCGATCAGACGGGGACCGTCCATGGCGAGCAGGACGTTGGCGGGCTTGACGTCGCGGTGGACCAGCCCGGCCGCGTGGACCTCGCGCAGCGCGGCGGCGAGCATCCTGGCCAGGGCGAGCACGCTGCGGGCGGGCAGCGGGCCGTGCCGGACGACCGACTCCTCGAGCGAGGGGCCCGGTACGAAGGCGGTGGCCAGCCACGGCTCGTCCGCGTCCGGGTCCGCGCCGGTGACCGGCACCGCCCAGGGGCTGCTCACCCGGCGGGCCGTCTCCACCTCGCGGCGGAAGCGGGCACGGAAGTCGGGCTCGTCCGCGTACTCGGACCGGACGACCTTGACGGCGGCCAGGGCACCGGCCTCGGTACGGCCGAGGTAGACCACGCCCATGCCGCCCGCCCCGAGCCGGGCCAGCAGCCGGTGCCCGCCGATCCGGGCGGGGTCGGTGGGGAGCAGCGGCCCGCTCACTGCGGTGCCTCCAGTTCGGTCTCGACGCGGCTCAGCATCTGACCCGCTCCCTGTCGCAGCGCGGAGTCGACGTCGTCCTGGGAACGCCCCTTCGCACCCCGGCCCACGACGGCCACGGTGACCTGGCCCAGCCGGCTCTGCACCCAGTAGTAGTAGTGAGGGCCGCCGAGTACGTCGCTGTAGTACTTGCCGCCCTCCGTGAGCGAGTCCTCGGAGGTGAAGTTGGCCAGCAGACCGTAGGCCGCGCCCTGCGAGAGCAGTCCGGTGATCCGCTCGCCGCGCCGGAGCTGCTGGTCGGGACAGCGCAGTGCCTCCTCCAGCGTGCCGGCCATCTCCCAGTCGGCGTCGTCGACGGTCCGGTGCACGGTGACGACGGCGGTGACGCGGATCGGGCCCTTGCCGCCCTCCGCGGGCAGTTCGCTGTTGCGGGTGAGGCTGGCGAGCGCCGTCGCGGGCAGGGGCTCGCGCTCCCACACACAGTCGGAGTCGAGTACGGGCCAGGAGCCGGGGTCGCTCTCGTACGGGCTGCGCCGTACGAAGCCGGGGCCCCAGTCGGCGGGCGTCGCGGCGACCGTGCGGGCCAGGCGCAGGCCCTCGGCGCGGGACTTCGGCAGACGGCCGGGATCGGGGGTGAACCCCAGGGTGGTGGCGCTCGCGCTGGGGGCGGCGCCGGTGGTGCCGGTGCTGGTGGGGGCCGGGCTCGGGGGTGATCCGGAGCGGGTGGCCTCGGCGGACCCGTCACCTCCGGTCCCCGAACAACCTCCCAGGCCCCCCAGTAACAGCCCGGTTGCCAAGACACCCGTCAAGAACCGCACGGGTCTCCGGTATCCCATCAGCGCCCCCCACTCCGCACACGCGTTCCCCGCAGGGAGGGTATCGACTATGCCCCCGGGGTACCACGGGTCTGCTGGAGTCCGTCCGACGGGTCCCGGAAGCCGATCCTGTATAACGGCAGGAGGCCATGGAGCGCGAAGAATCCGCGGACCGTGGCGGAACAGAGCGGATCATGGCGAGCCGTCGCGGAACAGAGTCGCGGAACAGAAGGGGAGGGAGCAGCCGATGACACGGACCTGGGCGCAGTTGAAGCCCGCCGTCCTGCTGCTCGTCCTCCTGCTGCAGGTGGCGCTCCTGGACACCGGCAGCCTCTCCGGAGCCGTCGCCGTCACGTTCGCGGCGACCGCCGCGGCCGGGTCCGCGCTCGCCGCCTGTTCCCTGATCTCCTCGCGCCTCGCGCCCGCCGTGCCCCGGACCCGGGTCCGTACGGCCATGCGCGACCGTGAGCAGCGCACGGCGTTCCTGCCGCAGCGCGATCCCGACGCCCGGGGGCGCAGGCGTCCCCGAGCCCCGGGCCGGTCCCTCCCGACGGCCGCGTAGGGACTTCGCAGCAGCGCTCACCCGATCCTCCTGATCGTGTTCCTCCTGCTCCTCCCGTTCCTCCTGCCTGCGCAGTGCCCCTCGCGGGCCGTCATGCCGACGCACGTCACGTCCCACCCCGACGCACGTGCCGCCACGTCACATCTCCTCGGCATCGACGCACCACGAGACCCACGGAGGGCTCACCCATGTTCGCCACCTTCATGTCCGCTTTCGCGAGCCTCGTCGAAGGGCTCGCCGATCTGCTCGGCCCGCTCTTCCACGACTCGGCGACGGCCGCCGCGATCGTCCTGTTCACCGCGTTCGTACGGCTCCTCGTGCACCCTCTGTCGCGGGCCTCGGCGCGCGGACAGCGGGCACGGGCCGCGTTGCAGCCGCGGATCGCCGAGCTGCGCAGGAAGCACGGCAAGAACCCCGAGAAACTGCAGAAGGCGGTGATGGAACTGCACGCCGCGGAGAAGGTGTCCCCGCTCTCCGGATGCCTGCCGAGCCTCTTCCAGCTGCCTGCCTTCTTCCTCCTCTACCACCTGTTCTCCAACTCCCGGATCGGCGACGAGGCGAACTCCCTGCTCACCCACAAGCTGTTCGCGGCGCCGCTGGGCGAGCGGTGGGCGGACGCGCTGGGCGACGGCGGGGTCCTCGGGGCGCAGGGGCTGGTGTACGTGGGGCTGTTCGTGATCGTCGCCGTCGTCGCGACCTTCAACTACCGCCGGACCAAGCGGACGATGGCCGCGAGTGCGGCGGCGAACGCGGCCACCCCGGCCTCCGGCGACGGGCAGCTGCAGGTGCCGGGGATGGGCGCGATCACCAAGGTCATGCCGCTGATGTCCTTCTTCACGCTGCTCACCGTGGCGTTCGTGCCGCTGGCCGCCGCGCTGTACGTGGTGACCAGTACGACGTGGAGCGCGGTCGAGCGGGCGGTGCTGTACCGGGACATGCCGGGGGCCGTGCCGGCCGCCGCGGTGCTGGGCTGACGCCTGCGCCGGTGCCGGTGCAGGCGCCGGTGGTTACGGTCCAGTCCGTGAACCGGGTATTGCGGACTGGACGCCGACCTTGGAGGATCGACCAGTCCTCCGATGGCTGCACCCATCGGTCGGCCGCCCGCGATCAAGGGAGACACTGCTCATGAAGCTGCTGCGAGTCGGTACGGCGGGGGCCGAGCGTCCCGCGCTGCTCGATGCCGACGGAGTTCTGCGGGACCTGTCGGGCGTCGTGCCGGACATCGACGGGGCGCTGCTCGCCGACGACGTGGCGCTCGGCCGGATCCGTACCGCCGCCGAGGCCGGGGAACTGCCCGCGCTCGACGCGGACGGACTGCGGGTCGGGCCGCCGGTCGCCCGCATAGGCAAGGTCGTCTGCATCGGCCTCAACTACCACGACCACGCGCGGGAGACGGGGGCCGAGCCGCCCGCCGAGCCGGTCATCTTCTTCAAGGCCGCGGACACGGTGGTCGGTCCGCACGACACGGTGCTCGTACCGCGCGGCTCGGTCAAGACCGACTGGGAGGTCGAACTGGCCGTCGTCATCGGGCGTACGGCGCGCTACCTCGGCTCGCGCGAGGAGGCGCTCGCGCATGTCGCCGGATACGCGGTCGCGCACGACGTGTCCGAGCGGGAGTTCCAGATCGAGCGCGGCGGGACCTGGGACAAGGGGAAGAACTGCGAGACGTTCAACCCGCTGGGGCCGTGGCTGGTGACCGCCGACGAGGTGCCCGATCCGCAGGCGCTCGGGCTGAAGCTGTGGGTGAACGGGGAGCTGCGGCAGGACGGCAGTACGGGCGACCAGATCTTCTCCGTCGCGGAAGTGGTGCGGTACGTGAGTCAGTTCATGACTCTCTATCCCGGGGATGTCATCAATACCGGGACGCCCGCGGGGGTTGCTTTGGGGATGCCTGAGCCGAAGCCGTTCCTTCGGGCGGGGGATGTCGTGGAGTTGGAGATCGGGGGGTTGGGGCGGCAGCGGCAGGTTTTCGCTCCTGCGTAGGCGTTTCACTCGGGGGCGGGGAACGTCGGCGCGTTGTCGGCTGCGGAGCCGTTCCACTCGGGGGCGGGGAACATCGGCGCGTTGTTGTCTGCGGCGCCGTCGTGGCTGGTCGCGCCGTTCCCCGCGCCCCTTGGGGGCTGCGCCCCTTACTCGGTCAGGAAGCGTGTCAGGGCCTCTACCACCATGGCGTGGTCCTCCAGTTGGGGGAGGCCCGAGACCACCACCGTGCCGATCACGCCGGTGTCCTTCACCGTGATCGGGAAGGCTCCGCCGTGGGCCGCGTACGTGTCGGGGTCCAGGCGGGAGGAGGCCTCGAACGTCGTGTTCTTGGCGCGGAAGCGGGTGCCGACCAGGAGGGACGAGGCGGCGTAGCGTTCGACGACCCGGCGCTTGCGGTCGATCCAGGCGTCGTTGTCCCGGGTCGAGCCGGGCAGCGCGGCGTGGAAGAGCTGCTGGCCGCCGCGGCGGATGTCGATGGCGACGGGTGCCTCGCGCTCGCGGGCCAGCTCGACGAGGAGCGAGCCGAGGGCCCACGCGTCGTCGTGGGTGAAGCGGGGGAGCGTCAGGCGGCGCTCCTGCTCCTCCAGTTCGGCGACGGTCGGGGCCGTGGAGGGCGTGGGAGTGCTCACAGGGTCACCGTCACGTTCTCACGGGCCGAGCGGTACGCGGCTTCCAGGACGTCCAGGGCCGCGGCTGCCTCCAGCGCGGTGACCGGGTTCTCGCCGGTGCCGCGCAGGGCCTCGGCGACCGCCGCGTAGTACGCGGGGTACGCGCCCGGCACGGTCGGGACGGGAGTGCCGCCGCCGGTCAGCGGGGACTCGCCCGAGCCGACGCGGCCCCACAGCTCCTCCGGCTCCACGCCCCACTCCTTCTCGCCGCCCGCGACCGGGCGTCCGCCGTCGCGCAGGGTGGCTTCCTGGGGGTCGAGGCCGTACTTCACGTAACCGGCCTTCGAGCCCAGCGTCCGGAAGCGCGGGCCGAGCTGGGCCGTCGTCGCGGAGGCGTAGAGGTGGGAGCGGACGCCGTTCGTGTGCGTGATCGCGATGAACGTGTCGTCGTCGGCCGCGGCGCCGGCGCGGCGGACGTCCGACTCCGCGTACACGGTGGCCGCGGGGCCGAAGAGGACCAGTGCCTGGTCGACCACGTGGCTGCCGAGGTCGTACAGCAGACCTCCGATCTCTGCGGGGTCGCCGGACTCGCGCCAGCCGCCCTTGAGTTCGGGGCGCCAGCGCTCGAAGCGGGACTCGAAGCGGTAGACGTCGCCGAGTTCGCCGTCGGTGATCAGCTTCCGGAGCGTCAGGAAGTCGTTGTCCCAGCGGCGGTTCTGGAAGACGGAGAGCAGCAGGCCGCGTTCGTCGGCGAGGGCGGCCAGTTCGCGGGCCTCGGCCGCCGCGCCCGCGATCGGCTTGTCGACGACCACCGGCAGGCCCGCTTCGAGGGCGGCCCTGGCGATCGGGACGTGTGTCTTGTTCGGGGACGCGATGACGATCAGGTCCAGTTCGTCCGCGCGCTGCCAGAGCTCGTCGGGGGACGTCGCGAACCGTACGCCGGGGAACTCGTCCCTCGCCTGCCGCTGCCGGTCCGGGTTCCCCGTGACGACCGTGTCGAGGACGAGGCCCTCGGTGGCGGCGATCAGCGGGGCGTGGAAGACGGAGCCCGCGAGGCCGTAGCCGACGAGGCCCACGCGGAAGGGGCCTTCGCGGCGGGAGTCCGGGCGGAGGGAGGTGTCAGCACCTGTGCCAGTCATGCCCTCCACTTAAACAACGCTGTTGCCAAAGTGCAAGCGCGGGGGACAATGGGGTGTGGGACGCGACGGGCGCACCAGCGCGTGGAGCGGCGCGGCGAGCAGGGTGGAGGAGTGCCGAGTGGCTGGGATCAGGGCCGCGGGACCGGGCGGTGCGGTCAGCGGGGTGAATCTGCTCTCGCTGCGCAGCCACAATGCCGCGCTGCTGCTCGACCTGCTGCGCAGGGCCGGGCGGGCCGGGATGAGCCGTCTCGAACTCGCCGAGCGCACGGGGCTGACCCCCCAGGCCGTCAGCAAGATCACCGCCCGGTTGCGCGAGGACGGTCTGATCGCCGAGGCGGGCCGGCAGGCCTCCACGGGAGGCAAGCCCCGGACCGCGCTGCGGCTGGTGCCGGAGGCCGGGCACGCGGTGGGACTCCAGGTCGACCGCGACGAACTGCGCGCCGTCCTCGTCGACCTCACGGGCGAGGTGGTGGCCGAGCGCCGGGCCGCCCTCGACCTCGGAGCGGGCGCGGAGGCCGTGCTGGACGTGGTCGTGGACGAGGCCCAGGTGCTGGTGGAGGGGCCCTCCAGGGCCGCCGTCCTCGGCGTCGGCGTCGCCATGCCGGGGCCGCTCGACCACACGCACGGCGTGCTGCACCGGGTGACCGGGTTCCCCGAGTGGGACGGGTTCCCGCTGCGGGACGCCCTGGCGCGGCGGCTCGGGGTGCCCGTGGTGCTGGACAAGGACACGAACGCCGCGGCGCTCGGACTGGCCGTCGGCGGCGAGGTCGGAGCTTTCGCCTATCTGCATCTCGGTACGGGACTGGGGGCCGGGCTCGTCCTGGGCGGGTCCGTGCACCGCGGGGCCCGTACCGGGGCGGGGGAGTTCGGGCACCAGGTCGTCCAGCTGGACGGGCCGCCCTGTCCGTGCGGCAACCGGGGCTGTGTCGAGGCGCTCTGCCTCGCGGCGGTCGCCCGGGGCGACATCGACGGGGCGGCCCGTGTCCTCGGCGAGGGCGCCGCGAACCTCGTCGGGCTGCTCGACATCGACCTCGTCCTGCTCGGTGGCCGTACGGTCACCGCGGAGCCCGAACGCTTCGTACGCGGTGTCGGCGCCGTGCTGGACACCCGGGCCCGGCGTGAGGGCGCGAGCAGCCCCGTACCGGTGCGGATCGCGCCCGGCGGCGCGCGGGCGGTCGCGGAGGGCGCGGCCCAACTGCTGCTGGCCCCGCTGTTCGGACGGACACAGGACTGAGCGACGGCAGGCACCCCGGGGGCAACCGGACGTGCCCCGCACCCCCGACCGGACGTACCTGCGCCCCCGAACGGCCCCCGCCCCCGCGCGCCGCAGCCGCCACCCCGCGCCCCCGTGGCAGGGTCCCGTGTCCATGCGACTGAGCAAGCCCCTGTCTCTCGCCGTGACCGCTGCAGCCGCCCTCACCTCCGTGCCCGCCGCACCGGCCTTCGCGCAGGTCTCCGCCCAGGCCCTGCCCGGGGCCGGACCCACCTGCGCCACGTCCGGGAAACGGGACTTCCCCGTGCGCACCCGCATCCACGGCGGCCCCGACGCCTACGAGGCCGGCGGCGGATTCCGGATCTGGTACATCGACCTCACCAACACCACCGACGCCCCCTGCGAGAACGTCCACCCGGTCGTCGTCCTCGTGGACAGGAAGCGGGCGCTGCGGCCGGAGCAGCCGCGCCTGGAGTTCTACGACGGGGACCGGCCCCACGCCGTGACCTTCGAGCGGACCGACGAGGACGAGCACATCGGCGTGCTCGGCTCCGCCGGGCCAGGCCCTTCCGCGTCGGGCTCCCCGGCGCCGGACTCCGCCGGGGAGGACGGCTTCCCGGGGTTCACCGTCGCGCCCGGCAAGACCCTCTCCGTCAAGGTGCGGCTCGCGGTCACCTCGGACGCGGTGGCCAACGACGTCGTCGCCAACGCGGCCGTCGTCCAGCGGCACCAGGACGACGGCGCCTGGGTGGGCCAGTCGAACGACTACCGGTTCCGCATCGTCGGGGGAGTGCCCGGGGCCGAGGAGACGGGCGAGCCGCGCGGTGACACCGGCGTCCGGGACCGGGACCGGCGGGGCGCCGCCGACGGCGTACCGGACGGGCTGCCGTTCGCCGAGGAACTGGCCGGTACGGGGCTCTCCTCGCCCCGCGCCCTCCTCGCCGCGGCCGGCGGCGCGCTGCTGCTCCTCACCGCCGGGGCCGCCGCGCTGGTCGTGGCCCGCCGCAGACGCTGAGCCCGCGCCCCTCCGGCGTCCCCTCCCTCCTCCTCCCCTCCTCCCCTCCTCCAAGATCCAGCGGATGGCTAGGCTGGGGGCGTCGGCACACGGCTGTGACCGGCGACGCCGGCGCACCCGCACGGCTCACGCAGAACGCGTACGGCAGGAGACGGCACATGGCAGAGCGCAAGCCCATCGAATCGTGGCTCACCGACATGGACGGGGTGCTCATCCACGAGGGTGTGCCCATCCCCGGCGCCGACGCCTTCATAAGGAAGCTCAGGGACTCCGGGAAGCCTTTCCTGGTCCTCACCAACAACTCCATCTACACGGCCCGCGACCTGCACGCCCGGCTGCGGCGGATGGGCCTGGACGTGCCGGTCGAGAACATCTGGACGTCCGCCCTGGCCACCGCGCAGTTCCTGGAGGACCAGCGGCCCGAGGGCTCCGCGTACGTCATCGGCGAGGCCGGTCTGACCACCGCGCTGCACGACATCGGGTACGTGCTGACCGACCACGACCCCGACTACGTGGTCCTCGGCGAGACCCGCACGTACTCCTTCGAGGCGATGACCAAGGCGGTGCGGCTGATCAACGACGGCGCCCGTTTCATCGCCACCAACCCCGACGAGACCGGCCCGTCCGCCGAGGGCGCGCTGCCCGCCACCGGCGCGGTCGCCGCGCTGATCACCAAGGCGACCGGCAAGCAGCCGTACTTCGCGGGCAAGCCGAACCCGCTGATGATGCGGACCGGGCTCAACACCATCGGCGCGCACTCCGAGACCAGCGCGATGATCGGCGACCGCATGGACACCGACGTGCTGGCCGGTCTGGAGGCGGGCATGGAGACCTTCCTCGTCCTCACCGGTCTCACAACGAAGGCGGAGATCGAGAAGTACCCGTACCGCCCGTCCACGATCGTCGACTCCATCGCGGACCTCGTCGACCGCATCTGAGCCGGCCGTACGGGCCGCCACCCGTACGGAGCAGCGGGCCCCCTCCCCGGATGCGCCCGCCCGGCCCGCGGAGGACGCTCCAGATGTCTGGAGGTTCACGATGGGTTCACTGCGACTCGCTCTCTGTGCCGGTGCGGCGGCTGCCGCCGCACTCGCCCCCACGGCGTACGCCCCCGCTGTGTCCGCGGCCGACGGAGGTGTCCGGGTGACCCCGGGGTCCCCGGCTCCCGGCAGCGACATCCGGCTGCGGGTCCAGGAGTGCACCGGGCTGACCGGCACCGCCGCGTCCGCGGCGTTCGTCGCCGACGCGCGGCTCACCGGGGGCCGGGGGGACCTCGCGGGCGAGACCCGTGTCCGCTCGACGCTCGACCCGGGCACGTACGACATCGAGGTCACCTGCGACGGCTTCGGGCACAAGGTCGAGGGCACGGTCACCGTCGCCGACAAGAAGCAGCGCGAGAAACAGGAACAGAAGGAGAAACGGGAGCGGGAGGAGCAGGAGCAGAAGCGGAAGCAGCCGGACGGCTCGGCCGCCGCCTCGCCCGCCGCGCCCGCGTCCCCCGTCGCCCCCGTGCACGCGGGCGGTGGCGGTACCTCACGGCTCGCCGCCGCCGAGGCCAGGTCGGAGGGGCCCGGTACCCGGCACGCGGTCGTCGGACTCGTCCTGGCCGGGGCCGCCGCCGTCGCCGTGGCCGTCAGCAGCGCCCGGCGGGGCCGCCGCCGTACGGACTGAGGGGCCATGTCACCACGCACGCACTCGGAACACCGGGAACACACGGCGGGCGCAGGCCGGCTCCTGATGGGGGTCGCCTGGGCGCTGCTGCTGCTCGGACTGTGGCTGTGGGGCCGCGAGGTCACCGACATACGGCAGGGCATATCCGCGCCGACCACCGGCGACATGGCGGCGGTCGGACGCCCGCTCGGCGTCGAACTGCCGCCCGCGGTGAAGCCGCTGGGCGACGCGCGGCCCCAGCGCGTGGACGTACCCGCACTGGGCGTACGGGCCCCCGTGGTGAGCCGCGGCCTCGACCCGGGCGGGGCGATCGAGCCGCCGCCGTACGGACAGCCGGGGACGGTCGGCTGGTACCAGGACGGGGTGCGGCCCGGGGCGGCCGGGACCGCGCTCCTCGTCGGGCACGTGGACACCGAGACCCGGCCCGCGGTCTTCTACCACCTCAGCGAGATACGGCCCGGCGCGGCGGTCCGGGTGGTCCGGGACGACGGCACGGTCGCCGAGTTCACCGTCGAGGACGTACAGGTCTTCGCCCGCGACCGCTTCGACGCCCGGAAGGTGTACGGGGCCCGGCAGACCGGGCGCGCCGAGCTGCGGCTCATCACGTGCGGCGGCTCCTTCGACCGCACGAGCCGCACCTACACGGCGAACGTGGTCGTCTCCGCGTACCTCAGCGGGACCCGTCACGGATGACGGGCGGCAGCACCTGGCCCGGTCGACGACCCGCTCCCCCCGGAGCCGTCGACCGGGCTGGTCCTCGACCGTGCGCGCACGGGCTGCGGGAGTAACCCGGCGACCGGCACGGGAGGTTCAGGGTCCCATCCGCGGACGGGCGGATGGCCGGACAGCCGGGGGCCCGGGCCGTCTGAGACGACTCTAGAACGGATGAGCGCCCCGGCCTAGGGGCTGAATGACGCCAAGTCCCAGCACGGTGGCGCTGCGTTATCCGTGCAGGTGGCCGCAGCGTCCGGGCAGGTCCGCGGAACCCCGCCGCTGTCCGGCCGTTCAGCGCTGTAACAGCTGGCCGCCAAGGCGTGACTGTGCTCGTGGGCGGCCCGACACGTATGTCAGGATTGGTACTTCGGACGGTGCACCCGAGGGGGAGTTTTTCGATGTACGGGAGCAGGGGGGCCGGGGCCAGGGCGTCCGTGGCGGTGGCCGGAGCTGTGCTGCTGCTCGGGGCGTGTTCGTCCTCGGGCGACGACGGCGACAAGGACAAGTCGGGCGCCAAGGTGAGCCAGCAGCCCAAGGAGAAGGATCCGTTCTGGGTCAACCCGGACGGGAACGCGGCCGAACAGGTCGCCGCCTATGCGAAGGACGGCAAGGACGAGAACGCCGAACTGATCCGTACGATCGCCGAGCAGCCCACCGGGCAGTGGCTGACTCCGGAGAACGCGGAGCAGGAGGCGCGCGGCTTCACCGAGGCGGCGGCGAAGGCCGACCGGGACGCCCTGCTCGTCGTGTACAACATCCCGCACCGCGACTGCGGCCAGTTCTCCAGCGGCGGCGCCGCCGACGGCAACGCGTACCGGACCTTCATCGACCAGGTCGCCAACGGCATCGGCGACCGGGCGGCCACGGTGATCCTGGAGCCGGACGCCGTGCTGCACATGGTGGACGGCTGCACCCCGGACGAGTTCCACGAGGAGCGCTACGACCTGCTCCGGGGCGCGGTGGAGAAGTTCAAGTCGCTGAAGAACACCAGGGTCTACCTGGACGCCGGCAACGCGGGCTGGGGCAAGCCCGACGACATCGCCGAGCCGCTGAAACTGGCGGGCGTCGAGAACGGCGACGGGTTCGCGGTCAACGTCTCCAACTTCTACAAGACGCCCGACAGCACGAAGTACGGCAAGGAACTGTCGTCGAAGGTCGGCGACAAACCGTTCGTGATCGACACCAGCCGCAACGGCAACGGCCCCTACACGGACGGCGACCCGGAGGAGAACTGGTGCAACCCGCCCGGTCGCGCACTGGGCGAGACACCCACCACGGACACGGGTGACGACCTCGTCGACGCCTATCTGTGGGTCAAGCGGCCCGGCGAGTCCGACGGCACGTGCAAGGACGGACCGAAGGCGGGCCAGTGGTGGCCGGAGTACGCGCTGAAGCTCGCGAAGGCGAGCAAGCAGTGACTGCCAGTAGGTGAGTCGTACGTGACTGGGGGCGCCCTCCTTGTGCGGAGGGCGCCCCCAGTCACGTACGCACCACGTCCGTCAGGGGATCTTCACCCACTGGGCCTTGCTCGGGGTGCCCTGGTCGTCCGTCACGAACAGCATGTACCAGCCGGACTCGACCAGGTTGCGGCTCTTCGGGACGGTGACCTCGATGCCGTCCTGCGTCTTCTCGAAGTCCAGCGCGATCGACCGCTGGTCGACGTCGGTGACGTGCGTCGACGCGCTCGGCCGGATCAGCCGGGCCGACTTGATCGACGAGGAGTGCTTCGACGTGAACGTCGCCGACCCGCCGCGCTCGACGGTCTTCGGACCGCCGGAGAGCGTCGGCCGCGAACCCTGGAACAGGTACGGCGGCGTGTAGATCTCCACGCGCTGCTCGAACTTGCCCGGCTTGGTGTTGGCCTTGTCGGCGTAGAGCGAGTCCGAGCCGAAGAACATCACGCGGCCGTCGGGCAGCAGGATCGAGCCCGAGTGGTAGTTGCGGCCCACCAGCGGATCGGCGACCCGCTTGAACTCGTTGGTCTTCGAGTCGTACATCCGCGCCTGCAGGATGTTGGTGTCACCGCGCCCGCGGTAGTCCTCCGAGCCGCCCGACACCAGTACGTCGTCGTCCGGGAGGATCGAGTACTGCGGGTAGCGCGTGCCCTTCTCCAGTTCGGGACCGTCGACGAACTTCGGGTCGTCGGCCAGCAGGTCGATGATGCGGGTCTTCTTGCTGGACAGCTTGGACTCGCCGACCCCGCCGCCGCCGATCACCATGTACTTCTCGTCCTGCGCGGGCGGCAGCAGCACCGTGCCCGCGGTCTCCAGGCGCTTCGGGTCGGACATGCCCTTGAGCTTCTTGAACTTGTTCGTCTCCAGGTCCCAGACGCCCGGGTCACGGCCGACGTCGTCGGGTCCGTAGCCGGCGTTCGCGCCCGAGTAGAACAGCTTGCCGTTCTGCATCAGGGAGATCGCCGGGTAGGTCGGGAACTGGCGGACGCCGTCGGTGTACGTCCACTTCTTGGTCTTCGGGTCGTACACCTCGTTCTTGCCCGGTACCAGCTGGCCGATCTCGTCCAGGCCGGAGAGGCTGAGGATCTTGCCGTCGGAGAGCGTGGTGAGCGTCGGGTACCAGCGCGCCTCGTTCATCGGGTCGACCTTGATGTACTTCTCGGCGACCGGGTCGAACTCGTAGGCGTCCCGGATGCCCTGGAAGTCCTTCTTGTCCAGGGCGAGCTTCTGCGCGATGCCGTACGTGTTGCGGGCGTCGGCGCCCGAGAGCCCCTGCACGCGGTAGTTGTCCTGCGTGCCCGTCTCGTACTTGGAGCCGCTCTTCTGCGCCTCGACGTAGATCCGGCCGAGGCCCGGTTCGTTGCGCAGGAACTTGCCGGTGGCCGGGTCGAAGACCTTCTTGGCGCGCTCGACGACGACCGGGTCCTTCGACACGAACGTCTTGCCGTTCTCCTTGCCGGAGAAGCGGGTGCCCGCGGGCAGGGTGATCGGCTCGTCGGGGTTCTCGTTGTGGACGACCATCAGGCCGCCCGCCTTGGTGATGTCGCCCTTGAGCTTCTCGTAGCGCTTGGTGCCGCCGGCGATCAGCAGATTGCCGTTGGGCAGCTGGGTGTGGCCCGTGCAGAACAGGTCGGCCGGCGTCGGGACCTTCTTGATCGTCTTCTTGACCGGGTCCCAGACGCGGGTGTCGAACTTCTTCGCGTCGAAGTTGTCCTGGTTGTTCCCCGAGCCGGCGATCAGCAGGATCTTGCCGGTGTGCAGCAGCGCGGCGTGAATGGTGTTCAGCCGGTACTTCTCGGGGAACTCGACGATGTCCCACTTGCCGTTCTCGGCCTTGTACTCAGGTCTGTTGATCTTGTACTCGTGGTACTGCTCCGACCCGAAGCGGTAGAGCGCGGGTCCGTTCATCCCGGCCAGCGCAAGCACCACCGCCGCACCTATCGCGATGCGGCGGGCACGGCGGCGGCTGGAACCGTCTTTCACTTGAATTCCCGTCTAACTCGACTGACTTGGCCGGCGCGGACCAGGCCTCGTCCCTGGTCCGGCCCCTGGGGTGGGATACGCGGCGCGGAGGCCGCGCATCTCATTCCCCGGACGAACGGTGCCGGCCTCCGAGGGAGATCTGCACGGTCTGGTCGGTGCCCCCGCCCGACGCCCAGCTCGGCTTGTGCTGGGGCGCGTGCTGCGGCGCCCCGTGCTGCCCGTGCTGGGGCGCGTGCTGAGGCGCCTGGGACTGCTGCGGCTGGAGGGGGATCCGGCTGTCGTACACGGGCGCCGGGGCGGCCGGGGGCTCCTGGGGGGAACCGTGCCGGTGCTTTCTCCCCTTCTTGTCCTGCCGCATCATCCAGCGCCAGGCGAACATCGGCGAGGCCGTGATGAGGAGCGCGAACGTCGCCCAGATGATCATCGCCGGGTGGGCGTGGCCGTAGACGAAGCCCGCGGTGATCGAACCGCTGAAGATCGCGATGAAGTACCAGTGGTACCGGAACGTCCCGAACCAGGTGTCCGGGCTCGCGGAGTCGCCCTTCGGGGTCACCACGAACTTGCTCTTGCGGCGCAGCATCGAGTCGATGAGGGCCTTCGCGTACAGCGGTGCCGACAGCGCGGACATGATCATGCCCGCCACACCGCCGGAGCCCTCGGGCTCGTGCGGCGAGACGTTGTGGCGGCGGTTCCAGACGTAGAGGCCGATCTGCAGCGCCGAGGCGTTGCCGTAGAGCATCAGCCAGATCGCCGGGTCGATGTTCACACCCGAGGCACCCAGACCCAGGAACAGGGCGCAGCTCAGCGCGGCCAGGATCCAGTTGAGCGCCGACATCGGGTAGAAGATGATCATCATCGTGTAGTTGAAGAACTTACTCGGCGGCAGCGAGTAGGCGCCCTTCCAGTACTGCTTGAGGATCGTCTCGTACGTACCCCGTGACCAGCGCATCTGCTGGGTGAAGAAGTCCGTCCAGGCGTTCGGGCCCTCACCGACCGCGAGGACGTCCGGGGTGTAGACCGAGCGCCACTTCTTGCCCGTCGCCGGGTTCTTGTGGCGGTGGATCTCGAAGCCGGTCGCCATGTCCTCGGTGATCGAGTCGTACAGGCCGCCGATCTGCTTCAGCGCCTTGATGCGTACGGCGTTCGACGTGCCCACGAACATCGGCGAGCCGTACGCGTTGCCCGCGCGCTGGATCAGCGCGTGGAACAGGAACTGCTGCGACTCGGCGGCCTTGGTGATCGGGTTGTCGTAGTTGCCGTAGACCTGCGGGCCGATCACGAAGCCGATGTTCGGGTCGCGGAAGAAGCCCAGCATCCGCTCCAGGTAGTTCGGCAGCGGGACATGGTCGGTGTCGACGCTGGCGAAGAAGTCGTAGTGGTCACCGTGCGCGTCCAGCCAGGCGTTGTAGTTGCCGTGCTTGGTCTTGGCGCGGTGCGGGCCCTTCTTCTGGTTCCACTTCGCGACGCCCTTGCGGGAGAAGTGGTGCACTCCGAGGCGCTCGCAGACCGCCTTCACCTCGGGGTCGTCGCCCTCGTCGAGGAGCCAGACATGCATGAGGCCGCGGTGCCGGATCCGCACCGCGGCTTCCAGGGTCTTCGTCACCATCTCCAACGGCTCCTTGCCGGGCACGAAGGAGGTGAGGAAGGCCACTCTGGTGCCGGTCTCGGGCACCACCGGGATCGGGTCGCGGGCGACCAGCGTGGCGTGCGCGTTCGACAGCACGTTCATGCAGCGGAACAGCTCGATCAGACCGATCGAGACGAGCATCACCATGTCGAGCGCGGGCAGGAAGTCGTACGCGGGATAGTCCCGTTCGGTCCAGTGCGTGGGCTGCAGCAGCCAGGCCAGCAGCACCAGCGAAAGGAGCGGGGCCGCGCCCAGCATCAGGGCGGCGCGCAGCCGGTGCGGCTCCTGCGAGAGCAGCGTGCGGTACTGCACCTTGTACGGCTTGGTCGGGTCCGGCTGAGTGAGAGGACCCGCGAGCCGGCTGTAGTGCTCGTAGTCGTATCTCGGCAGGTTCTTCTTGATTCTGCGGAAAGTGCCGGTCCGCGTCTGTGACGGCACCCTCAGCTGGGTGGTCTCGGACGGGTCGGAGTTCTGCCGGGCGCCCGTCGGCGTCGACGTCATGAGTCATCCCCCCACACGCGAGTTTCCACGTGCTCGTTGTTCCCTTCGCCGGCCGGTCCCCCTGAACCCGCACTGGCGTATCAACAGCAGGCCCCCGTCACCACATCATCCACACACCTTATAGACATGGCGGAGCGGCCTTCCGGTTGCATGATGCCCCCCTCGACATCCGTTCATTGACAGGGCCCCAATCCCCGCCTTCGCACGCAACCGCTTTCATGCCCCCAACTGCTCTGTAACCGCAGCCTCTTGTTGCCCAGGGTTCTATGCCGTTCGTCATGATCGCAAGATGCGAAACACGGTGTTTACCGGTCATACGCGCTCATTGGGGAGCCTGCTGGTCTCGTTCGGTACCGTTGCTGTCAACCGCGTACGGATGTTGCCGAAGTGTTCTCTTATCGCGTCCTCGGCCCGCCCCGGGTCACCGGAGCGCACCGCGTCGAGAATCTCCCGGTGCTGCCGGCAGGTGACCTTCGGATCCTGCGGAAGTTCCACGAGATCCGTGCGTACGCGGTGGAAGGCGTCCCAGAACGCCTCCAGGAGTTCACTCAGCAGAACGTTGCCCAGACTCCGGTAGAGGGTGGCGTGAAACGCGCGGTCGGTCTCGGCGAGACCCGCTCCCGCGGTGGCCTCGGCCTCCATGCGCCCGACCAGCGCGTCCAGGACGGCCAGATCGTCCGGCGGGACGTTGCCCGAGACGCGTGAGACCAGGCCGGTCTCCACGGCCTCGCGCAACTGCAGGAGCTGCAGGAGGCTGTCCTCGCCGCGGTAGTGCCCGGCGACCGTGCGGAAGGCCAGGCCCTCGATCATCGGGGCCATGGACATCGGGCCGACGTAAGTGCCGAAGCCGTGCCGGATCTCTACGATGCCCATCGCCTGGAGGGCCTTGAGGGCCTCGCGCACGGAGTTCCGGCTGGCGCCGAGCAGCTCCATGAGGTCGGGCTCGGTCGGCAGTACGGCGCCCGAGGGCAGCCGACGGTCGATGATGAGCTTCTTGATCTGCTCCTGGAGGTCGCGCGCCATGGCGAGAGGGTAGCGGGCCGTAAGGGTTCGGCCATACGCGAAGAGGCTCCCCGCTTCTCGCGGGGAGCCTCTTCGTTACTTATCTTGCCCTGCTGGTGCTTCTTCTTGCTTCTTGTGCGCCGCCAGGGACTCGAACCCCGGACCCGCTGATTAAGAGTCAGCTGCTCTAACCAACTGAGCTAGCGG
>NZ_JBHXTO010000160.1:0-21101 GCF_042677425.1 Streptomyces sp. NPDC127119
GGGGGGGGGCGATTGCGGGGTGGGCGCGCCGCGGCACCCCGCCCACCTGAGTGCTACCCCCCGGGGGGGGGGGTTTGGGCCGGCGCCCCCCCCCGGCCCCCCCCCCCGCCCCACCACCGCCACCCGCACCACGGTCACGCCGGCCGCGTCACACCGACTTCGTCACCCGCAGGAGTCGCCACACCGCTCCCGCCCGGGCCCGCCCGTGGAAGGCGAGGTACTGCGGGAGCACCAGGCCGGGCGCCCATTTCTCCTTGTACGCCAGTTGGCTCGCCGCCGGGTACACGTGCTCCCCGTGGTCGGCGAGGAACCGTAGAAAGCGGCCGGTCAGCGCGCTGGCCGCAGCCGTCTCGTGCTCCTCGGACAGCCCGGTGAAGGGCGTGAACCCGAGGTGCAGCCACTGCGCGCCCTCGCTCCGGAACACCTCGATGGCCCGCAGGTTGACGGCTTCCAGGACCCCGGGCGTGCTCGACGGCACCCGCCGGGTCAGATCGTGCAGCCACCCGGAGTGCCGGCCGTACGCCGGTGAGTACGAGATGTAGGCGACGACCTTCCCCTCGATCCGCCCCACGAAGAGCCGCCGTTCGGCCTGCGCCGGTCCGCCCAGCTGGCCGACCAGGAACTCGATCTCCTTCACATGCCGTCCCTTGGCGCGCAGCCAGGACCGGTCCACGGCCGCCAGTTCGTCGGCGACCTCGTCGAGCGGCACCTCGTCGACCTCTAGTCCCGCCCGCCGGGCCCGCGAGATCTTGTTGCGGAGCTTCACGAACCGGGTGCCCTTGAGGGTGAAGCCGGGCAGCGGCAGCGCGTAGGCGCAGCCGATCTGGTTCACGGTGAACCCGGCACGCGCGTGCAGTTCGACGTCCTCCCCCTGCAGTTGTACGGCGACGACCCGCCGGCGCTGTGCGGCGGCGAATTCCAGGAACGCGGCGAGGAGTTCGGGCTTCTCGTCCTCGGCCGCGAAAGGGCCGCCGAACTGGATCAGATAGCGGCCCGCACGCCGGAAGACGACCACTCCCGCGCTCCCGGGCCGCGTGAAATACTCGTTCCCGGTGTTCAGTGCGAGGAACGCGCTGGAATTCTCCGCGTACTCACCCAGCGCGTACAGAACCCTGTCGAATGTCGCCGTCTCCCTGGTGGTTGACATATCCCGTCCCCCTGTCGTCGTATCAATTCCTCACCCTTGCGCCCCGCCCTTCGATCCTCCTGAAACGCCCGTCTCAGTCCGGTGTCAGACCCTTCTCAGCACCGGCTGGAAGCTTGGGGAAATATCAGCGGGATATCGATCGGGGGACCGGTGTGACCGGAATACAGGCGAGGACTCGTGAAGTGCGTGAGGGGAATGAGGTGCGGCTGGGACCCGGCGCGCGGAGCTACGGCTCGTACATCGGGGGGCGCAGTGTCCCGGGGGACGACTGGGTGTACGTGGTCGACGCCGCCGCGCTGCTCGACGACGCCTTCTCCAACCTGACGCTCAAGCGGCGCCTCGAACGCGGCCAGGCCCCGGGCGGGGAACTGCCGCCCTCGATCGTCGGCCGGGTCGCCAAGGCCGGTCCGGACGAGGTGCGGCTGGCTCTGGAGGCCGCGTCCCGGGCCGCCGTCGAGTGGGCCGCCGTGCCGCTGGAGGTCCGGCTCGACCGGGTGTGCACACTGCTGCACCGCCGGATCAGCGAACGCGCCGAGGAGATCGAGGAGATCCTGGTCCAGGAGGGGCATCCGCGGGTGCTCGCCCGCTGGCAGGTCTCCGGGATGCTGGAGTGCTGGGGTCCCGAGTCCGTCGGCTTCTACCACTCGCAGTTGCACCAGGAGTTCCGGCACGGCGTACGGGAGATCTCCGTACGCCGCAGGCCGGACGGTGTGGTCTGTCTGAACCCGCCGCAGAACGCCCCGATGGCCAGCGCCCTGCTCGGGGTGCACGCCATCTTCGCGGGCAACGCCCTGGTCGTACGTGCCCCGAGGAGCGGACCGCTCGGGGTGATGTACGCGCTGCAGGAGCTGGTGGCCCCCGTGCTGGACGAGGTGGGCGCTCCCCCCGGCACGCTCGGGGTGGTCTGCGGCGACCCCGCTCCCCTGCTGAACTCCTGGCTGGACAGCCCGCTGGTCGACGACATCATGTACTTCGGCAGCAGCGAGGCGGGCATCCGCTTCCAGGACCGGTGCGTGGCCGCGGGCAAGAAGCCGATCCTGGAGCTGGCCGGCAACGACGTGGTGACGGTCTGGAAGGACGCCGACGTCGAGTTGGCGGCCGAGGCGCTGACCGAGGGGTTCTTCGGCTCGGGCCAGCTGTGCATGATCCCCAACCAGGTCGTGGTCCATCCGGAGATCGCCGAGCCGCTGCTGGCCGAACTGGTCCGTCAGGCGCGGCTGGTCAAGCCCGGTCGCGCGGGCGACGAGGACGTACTGCTCACACCGGTGCTGCGCAACGAGAAGTTCTTCGACTGCCTGGACGACGCCCTGCTGCAGGGCGCCGAGCTGGTCTGCGGCGGGCACGCGATGCTCGTCGACGGTACGCGCGACCCGGCGGGCATCTTCCTGGAGCCGACCGTCGTCCTCGTCCGTGGACTGACGGACGCCCGGCGCATGACGGCCGTCAGCCAGGAGACGTTCTTCCCGCTGCTGCCCGTGATCGTGGCCGAACCGGACGACGACGAGCGGATGTTGGAGAGGTTCATCGACTTCGTGAACAGCACCGGCTACGGGCTGCGCAACTCCCTGTGGGCCGCCGACCGCGAGGTGGTCGACCGCTTCGTCGACCGCGTCACCGAAGGCGGTCTGCTCAAGGTCAACGACTCGCACATCGGGTTCCTGCCCTATCTGCCCTCGCACGGCGGTACGGGTCTGACCGGCGGGGTGTTCGGCGAGGCCAACTACCCGGCCCTGCGCACCACGCATGTCCAGGGCGTCAGCGTCTCCCCGGGCGGTATCCGCCCCCGGGACGCGGTCTTCGGCACCGGCGACCGTCCGGCGGCCTGATCCCGCCGAAGCACCAACACCGCAGGTGCACAAGCACCTTGACGGACTCTCACGAACACCCGTACATACGACAGTTCGAGGAACCCATGCGTTCGATGGACCACGCCCGGGAGACCTGTGAGGCCTTTCTCCCCGGCCTGCTCGACAAGCTCGACGACATCCCGCTGTCCGAACTGGAGGCGCCGGGCAGCCCCGCGCTCGACCACTTCCGGGCCTGCGGGGGCCCCGGACTGGTGATCCCCACCAGGTATCACGGCGGTGGAGCCGACCCGCTCCAGGCGCTCGCGGTCGTCCGCGCGGTCGGCGCCCACTCACCGTCCCTGGCGGTCGCCACGACCATGCACCACTTCTCCGTGGCCACCCTGTTCACGCTCGCCGACAGCGTGCAGCGCTCCGGCATGGAGTGGGCCCTGCTGGAAGGCATCGCGGAACAGGGCCTGTTGGTGGCCTCCGGGTTCGCCGAGGGGCGGCCGGGGCAGGGCATCCTCTCCCCGACGGTCCGGGCGAAGGCGGTCGACGGCGGCTATCTGGTCAACGGCAGCAAGAAGCCGTGCAGTCTGTCCGCGTCGATGGACCTGCTGACCGCGAGCGTGGCGCTGCCCGCGAAGGACGGCGACGACGGTGACGACGGTGACGGTACGGAACTCGCGGTGATGCTCCTGCCCCGGGCCACCGAGGGCATCGGCGTGCACCCCTTCTGGAAGAGCTGGGCGCTGGCCGGGGCGGAGAGCGACGAGGTCCGGCTGACCGACGTCTTCGTGGACGAGCAGCTGCTCATGCGGACGGCCGCCGCCGAACCGGGCCGGCTCGACGAACTGCAGACGACCGGCTTCCTCTGGTTCGAACTGCTCATCTCCGCGAGCTACTCGGGCGCGGCCGGCGCACTGGTCGAGCGTGCCCTCGTACGGGAGCGCAGTGCGTCGGACCGTGCCGACCTGGTGACGCGGCTGGAGACGGCCAACCTGCTTCTCGAGGGGGTCGCCCGGATGCTGCGGGACGGTGAGAGTGACGACGCGGCGCTCGGCAAGGCGCTCGTGGCACGGTTCGCGGCGCAGGACACGCTGGGTGAGGCGGTGCGGCGGGCGGTCGAAATGCTCGGCGGAACGGCCTTCATCGCCTCGTCCGAGGTCGCGTATCTCGCCGCCGTCTCGCACGGGCTCGGCTTCCACCCGCCGTCCCGGGCGAGCTTCGCCGCCCCCTATCTGGAGCACGTGGCGGGCAGTCCGCTGCGGCTCGCGTGAGGCGGGGGGCATCATGACCGTCGCACCCGCGACGACCGCACGCGAAGAGCTGGGCCGGCTGTACCGCAGCCGGCTGAGCAAGGGCCGGGCGACCCTCGGCGAGCTGTTCGGCGGCCATGTGGAGGTCGCCTCGGAGGGCGCCTGGGTGACCACCGCCGACGGCGGCAGGTTCCTCAACTGCGGTGGCTACGGCGTCTTCCTGACCGGCGCCCGGCACCCCACCGTCCTGCGGTACGTGACCGAGCAGCTGCACTCCCACCCGGTGGCGACCCGGCTCTTCCTGGAGCCGCAGGCCGCCCTCGCCGCGGACGCGCTCGTGGCCGTCGCCCCGCCGGGCCTGGAGCGCGTCCACTTCGCGGGCTCGGGGGCGGAGGCCGTGGAGACCGCGATCAAGGTGGCCCGCACGAAGGGCAGGACCCGGCTGATCGCCATGGAGTCCTGCTATCACGGCAAGACCATGGGAGCGCTGAGTCTGACCGGCAAGGACGTCTTCCAGAACCCGTTCAGGCCGCTGCTGCCCGACATCACGCATGTGCCGTACGGGGACACCGCCCCGCTCGAAGAGGCACTGGCGGCGGCGCCCGGCGAGGCGTGCGTGTTCGTCGAGCCGGTGCAGGGCGAGGCCGGGGTGGTGATCCCGCCGCCCGGCTATCTGCGGGAGGTGCAGCGGCTGTGCCGGGAGCACGGGGCACTGCTCGTCCTCGACGAGATCCAGACCGGTATGGGCCGTCTGGGCAGCTGGTGGGGCGCCGACTCCGAGGACATCCGCCCCGATCTGCTGCTGGTCGGCAAGGGGCTCAGCGGCGGGGTCGTACCCGTGTCGGCGGTGCTGTCGACGCGGGAGGCGTTCTCGGTGCTCGACCGCGACCCGTATCTGCACACCTCGACGTTCTCCGGAGCGCCCCTCGCGATGGCCGCCGCACGCGGGGCTCTCGCGGCGATCCAGGAGGACGAACTGGTCGACCGGGCCCGGGTGTTGGGCGGCGAGATCCTGAACGTGCTGGGGCGGATCGTCCGGGCGCACTACGGGAGCGCCGTGCGCGAGGTGCGCGGCCGGGGGCTGCTGCTGGGCGTGGAGTTCGCCGAGCCGGGGCCCGCGGGCGACCTCCTCATCGAGCTGATCGAGCACGGGGTCGTGGCGAACCACTCGCTCAACTCCCATCTGGTCCTGCGGCTGACGCCGCCCGCCGTACTGACCCGCGGCGACCTGGACTTCCTCTACGAAGCGCTCGACCGGGCCTGCCGTGCGCAGTCGGCCCGCTACGGAAGGTGATGTGACGACATGCGAAGCGCTCAACTGACGGTACGGACCGGGGGTGTCGGCGCCGACGAGGTGTACCGGCGGGTCCGGGACTTCGCCCGCTATCCCGAACTGTCACCGGTCGTACGGTCGGTGACGGTTCGTGAGGCGGCGGACGGCGAGGAGCACAGTGACTGGGCGGTGTACTTCCGCAACGGCATCCTGCGCTGGACGGAGGCCGACCGGTTCGACGAGGAGCACCTGACCATCGCCTTCCGTCAACTGCACGGCGACTTCGAGGAGTTCACCGGCACCTGGCGAGTGCGGGTCGGCGCGGACTGTCTGATCGACTTCGCCGCCGAGTTCGACTTCGGGATCCCCAGCCTGGCGGGCATCCTCGATCCGGTGGCCGAGCGCGTGCTCAAGGAGACCATCGCGACCGTCCTGACGGGCCTGTTCCCCGGCGCGACGGTGGTCGGCCCCGAGGAGGCCGGCGAGCCCGAACCCGCGGTGGCCGCCTGATGGACGCGCACAACCTCTTCGAGACGCCGGTCACCTACCGGCTGATCCGGCTGGAGTACGGGCTCGGTCTCGTCGTCGCCACGGCGCTGTTCCTGGCCCACCTGGACGAGGTGCGATGGCTGCCGGCGCTCGCGCTGTTCGTGTACATCGACCTGATCGGCTACCTGCCGGGGGCGATCGCCCACCGGCGCGCCAGGGGCAGGCGGATCCCGCGGACGTACCACGTCCTCTACAACGTGATGCACAGCCTCGTCACCCAGGGTCTGGTGGCCCTGGCGTGGAGCCGGCTGTTCGGCGCGGAGTGGGCGCTGCTGGTGCTGGCGATCCATCTCTTCGGCGACCGGGCGCTGTTCGGGAACTTCCTCAAACCGTTCGGGCTGCGCTTCGAACCGGAGACGCATCCGGCGTACGGGCGATTCCGCGCCGAGTACGCGGCGGTGTCCCCGGACACCATGGGCACCACGGACGCCATGGACACCGCGGACACCGCGGACACCGCCGATCAGGAGCGGCGGCTCGCCGACCGGTCCGCCACGAGGGCGACATGACCGGCACGGGCCTCCTGAGCGAGGGCACGGCGGTGTGGCGGCCGTGGCCGGGGTGGCCGTCCTGACGTGCGGCCCGGCGGGACGGGCCCACGGCGTCACGGTCAGCACCCTGTGCGTCGCCTCGCTGCACCCGCCCATGGTGTCCGTGGCCCTGCGCCGGGGCAGCAGGGGGCTGGCGACCCTGCTGGGCCCGGGCCGTTTCGCGGTCAGCGCCCTGTCCGACGGGCAGGCCCCGCTGGCCCGGCGCTTCGCCCGTTCCGACCGGACGGACGGCTGGGACCTGCCGGACGCCACCGGCCTGTGGGACGGCCGCTCGGCCTGCGGCGCCCCGCTGCTGCGCGACGCCGTGGGCTGGCTGGCGTGCCGGGTCGAGCGGACTGTGCCGGTCGGCGACCACGAACTGGTGCTGGCCCGTGTCCTGACCTCCCGGGCCGGCACCGGATCACCCCTGCTGAACACCCTCCCCGCCAGTGCCACCCACGACAGGAGCAGAGCATGACCGACAGCACCGGCACGACCGCCGTTCCGGCCGAGGCCGACTGGGAGAACGCCCCCTCGCTCGTCGAGGGCGCGATGAACCTCGAACTGACCGCCGCCGCCTGCGATCTGGGGTACTGGCTGCGCGCGGTGCCCCAGGGCACCCTGCGCGGCCAGGTCGCCGGACACGCGCCGGACGTCGCTCCGCTCGACATCACCCGTGAGCCCGGCCCGCTGAACGCGGCGCTCACCCAGGAGCTGGCCTTCCGCTCGATCGCGGAGGAGAAGGCCACCCGGGCCATCTCGTACCTGGTCGCGCTGGCGCCGTCCCTGGAGACGATGGAGTTCTACGCCACCCAGCTGATCGACGAGGCCCGGCACTCCATGGTGTTCCGCAACCACCTCACCGCGCTGGGGGTCACGGACCTCACCGCCGACGTCGAGCGGCTCGCGGGGGCGGACCGGGACGCGGTCCTCGCCCCGCTGGAGGAACTGGGTCTGCGTGTCCTGCGGGACGAGGGCGACTTCATCGGCGGTGTGGTCGTACTGACGATCCTCGTCGAGGGGGTGCTGGCGCCGGCCGCCGAGCTGAGCGAACGCAAGTGGCGGATCTTCGACCCGGCGGTCTCGGACATCGAGCGGGGCGCGGGCATCGACGAGATACGCCATCTCACGGTCGGCAGTTCCGTGGCCCGCGAACATCTGCTCGCCCACCCCGAGGACCGGCCGCGCATTCTGGACCTCATCGTCCGCGGGCGGCGGCTGTGGAGCGAGCTGCCCGTCACCGACATGGTGCTGGGCCGTGAGGCCCTGTTCCAGGAGGGGCTGGACAAGCACGCCGACCTGGTCGGCGACTACGAGATCTGGCCGGGGCGGCGGCTGGTGGACACGACCGTCGAGGAGCGGGTCGGCACGGCGCTGCGGTGGTCGGAGGAGATGCAGTCCCGGCGGCTCGCGTACATGGGCCTCCCGGAGGCGGTCTGACGCACACCTCCCGGAAGCCGCGCTGCACGAGCGCCGGCCGGCGGCCTCCCTCTGACGGCCACCGGCTCAGGGCTGTCGGCGGGCGAGGGCACGCACCACGGCCGCGGCGGCCACCGCGTGCCCTCTGCTGCTGAGCCGGCCCGGCCCCGGCGCCCACAGGGTCCGCGGATCGAGTCCGCGCTGGTGGCGCATCAGGTCGACGTGCTGAGCCGCGTGGTGCAGCGTCACCAGGGCGATGCGCTGGACCAGCCGGAGCTGACGCTCGCGCACGGCGTCCGCTCGGGCGGCGGAGGCGGCGTCCGCCGGTGGTCCGGCCGCCGTGGACCGGTCGAAGGGGCTGATCACGACGGCATGGCGGTAGGTGGCGCTCCGCAGGGAGTCCAGGACGCGGCTGAGCTCGATCTCCACGGAGTCGAGGTCGAACGTCGCCTGCCGCAGCTCGGGGCCGCCGCACGAGATCAGCGCGAGGTCGCCGCGGAAGACGAGGGCGTCCAGCACCTGCCGGGAGCGCATCTCGAACAGTGACAGGTCCTTGCGGCCGCGCGCGGCACGGCAGGCGAGATCGGGGTGCGCCGCCCGGAGCGCGCCGGACACCCGGTCGCTCCAGCTCACCGGACGGTAGCCGGGTACGACGGCGGCCCGCGCCAAGCGCGACTCGTGCTCCCCCAGGATCACGACCCGCCGCCAGGGCGCGGGCGCGAGGGCGGCGACGGCCTCGCCGGGACGCAGACAGCGCGGGTCGTCGTCCTCGGTGGGAGGCGTGCGGGGCGGTGCGTGCGTGTCGCCCGTCATGGGCCCTCCCCGCCCTCCCCCATGGCCCTCCCGGTCATCCGTCATGAGCCCTCTCCACGCTCTCCTCCGCGATTGCCTCCGGGCTCCTCCGCGCACGCTCGACGTGGTCACGCAGTTCCTCGACGATCCGTGACCAGAGGTCTGCGTCGCCCGCGGGCATCCGGTCGAGCACCCCGAGCAGATGGGCGGCGTTGCGGCGGACGAGGTCGACGAGCACGTCCCGGGGCGCCGAGGCGACGAGCGCGTCGACCGCCGTCCCCGACACCTCGGAGAGAACCCCTGAGGCCGCCAACGCCTCTGCCTGCAGGGCGAGTTCGGCCAGTACGTGATCGGGGACGGAGTCGGCGGACCCCAGCAGACGCCCGTACGCCCCCTCCAACGCACGGGTGTCCACCGAGTTGGTCCGCCGACTCCGTCTGGGGCGCCGCCGTTCGCCCCGGAGGATCTCCGCCCGCGCCTCGTCCGCCGCTCCGGACAGCGCGAGGGAGATCAGCCGTGCGACCCCGTTCGCGTCGAGGTCGGTCAACTCCGCCACCATGTCCGGTACTTCGGGATGTCCACCGCTGCGCAGGAACTTCTCGCGGGCCGGTGCCGTGTGGTCCCCGCCGCCCACGGCTCCGAGAGCCTGCGCCCGGTGGGCGGTCAGCTCGCGCCCGTCGTGCAGTCGTACGGTCACGCGTGCGCCCAGGCGTTTGGTCGCGAAGCGGAAGTCGGTCTCGGGGGCCAGCCAGGACGGGGGCAGCAGGTCGGCGGCACGCTCGTCGGCCGCGCGCACCCAGGCGTCGGCGTGTTCGCCCGCGCGCCGCAGGGCCTGGCCCAGGGGTGCGGTCGACAGGAGCGCGGCGCGGCTGAGCAGCGGGTCGTGGACGGTGCGTACCTTCGCCGCGAGTTTCCAGCGTTCGGGGCGTTCGACGGCGGGAGGCATCAGGTCCACGGGGCCGAGGGTGCCGGTGAGGAGGGCTGTGGCCACGTTGTAGGGCAGGGAGAAGTTGAGTGCGGCGACGCTCGCGTTCGGGCCGATGTGCCGTGCCCGGGAGGCCCGGTCGAGTCCGCTGGTGAGGAGGGACCCCGCGACGACGACCTCCGCGATGTCGTCGGGGGCGGCCCCGGCCGCCCGCAGCTCCGCCGCGCAGTCGACCGCGCAGTCGACGGCGGCGCCGATGTAGGCGCTGCCCGGGTGGACCTTGTAGGAGAGCGTCTCGGTGTGCCAGAGCGTGCCGAGACCGGCGACCGCCTCCTCGGGCAGCGGCACGTCCGCGTACCGGCGCAGGAACCCTTCCGGGTGTTCCAGTACGTCCGCGGGTCCGCGCAGTCCGGCCAGGGCGCCGTCGCAGGCGGCGAGGCCGGTCTGGATCGGCGCCGCCGCGGCGAACCCCTTGGCGTCGGTGGACAGGAAGCCGGGGGTGAGGGTCCACGGGGGTACGGAGAAGGCCAGGCCGAGCCCGTTCACCCAGGCGCGGGCGGGTGCGTCGAGGGCTCTGAGCCGGGCGGCGACCGTGCCCGCGAGGTGGGTGTGCGCGGCGGCCTGCCCGCGGAAGGGGCCGAGGGTGGCGGCGGCCGTGACCCGGGCGGCGCACTCGTCGGCGGCCAGGATCGCGGTGAGCAACTGGCGTCCGTCGAGCCGCAGTTGGCGCGCGTACACCACGGGCACGGTGACACAGGAGTGCGAGAGGTGTCCCGCGTACGCCGTGTCGTCGTGGTCCAGGCAGATCGCGGCCATCGCCAGGGAGACGGCCGCGCGCGCGGGATCGGGCTGGAGCGGGCCGCCGTACGCCCGGGCGATCCGCCTGCCGAGCGGATGCGCGTATCCGGTGCGGGCGGCGGCGAGCTGGCTGAGGAGCTGGCTCCTGAGGTGGGCGACGACGCGGCCGGGGGTGTCGTCGAGTTCCAGGTCGCTCGCCCAGTCGGCGAGTCGCCGGATCAGGGTACGGCCGCCGGAGGCGTCGGCCGGTGCCAAGGTCACCGGACGGGTCCCGTCGTCGCCCCGGCGGGTTCGGCGGCCTCGGACGCGGCCGGGGCGTCAGCGGCGACCCGCCCCGTGCCGCGCCCGAGGAGCAGCAGTGCGCAGAGCCCGCCGACGAGCGTGCCGGCCGCCGCGACCTGCATCACGAGGTGCATGCCGTCGACGAAGACGGGGCCCACCGCGTCGAGGACCGGCTCCCGCAGCGCGGGCGGCAGGGCGTCGGTGCGGGACAGGTCACCGTCGCCGAGCAGCGCGTACGCACGGTCGCGGGCGTCCTGCGGCATGGGTACCGCGGCGAGCGCGCCGGGCAGCGCGTCCCGCAGGTGGCGCAGCAGCAGCGCCCCCGCGAGCGCCACCCCGAAGACCGCGCCGACCTGGCGGAACGTGTTGGAGACGCCGGACGCGGTGCCGGCCTGCTCGGGCGGTACGGCCCCGAGGAGGGCGACGGTCGCGGGCGCGCCGGTGAAGGAGACGCCGATGCCGAGGAGGGCCAGCGCCCACCAGTAGGCGCCGAAGCCGCTGTCGGCGTCGAGCACGGTGAGGCCGTACAGCCCGGCCGCCGAGAGGAGCGAGCCGCCCACGATGGGGGCACGCGGTCCGGTCCTGGCGGCGACGACGCTCGCCGCGAACGAGGCGATCATGATGGGCACGGTCAGCGCCAGGAACCGTACGCCCGTCTCGATGCTGCTGAGTCCCTGGACACTCTGCAGATGGAGGGTGAGCAGGAAGATCGCCGCGAACAGGCCGAAGAGACTCAGGAAGTTGACGATTCCCGCGACCGCCACGACCGGTTTGCGGAACAGCTTCAGCGGCAGCATGGGCTCGGTCTGCCGCAGTTCCCACACCACGAAGGCCGCGAGTGCCGCTCCCGAGGCGGCGAACGCGCCGACGATGGGAGCGGAGGCCCAGCCCTCGCTGTTGCCCTCGATGAGCGCGTACGCCAGTGAGGCGATCGCGACGACGAACAGCAGCTGGCCCACGATGTCCAGACGCCGGGCGCGCGGTCCGCGGTTCTCGGTCAGCAGCCGGGCCAGTACGGCGGTGGCGAGCACCCCGATGGGTACGTTGACCCAGAAGATGGACTGCCAGCCGACGGTGTCGACGAGCACTCCGCCCACCAACGGCCCGGCGGACAGGGCGAGTCCGCCGATGCCGGCCCAGATGCCGATGGCCTTGGCGCGGGCGGCCGGTTCGGTGTAGGTCGCCGAGACCAGCGCGAGCGACACCGGGATCATGATGGACCCGCACACGCCCTGCAGCGCCCGGCCGAGCAGCAGGGTTTCCGTCGAGCCGGCCAGCGCGCACAGGACCGAGCTGAGGGTGAAGCCGACCAGTCCGCCGAGGAACAGCCGTTTGCGGCCGACGATGTCGCCGACGGTCCCGGAGGTGAGCAGCAGACAGGCGAAGGCCAGGGCGTACGCGTCGACCACCCACTGGAGTCCGGCCAGGTCGGCGTCGAGGTCGCGCTGGATCTCCGGCAGCGCCACGTTCACGATCGTGGCGTCGAGGTAGACCATGAACACGCCGAAACAGACGAAGGACAGGAGCAGGCCCTTCGGATGGCGCGTGGTCGGCCGGTGCGTGGCCCGCTGCTGCGCGGTCCGTGCACCGGTGGCGCGTGGTGCGTCGCTCATTGCGGGTCCTCACCGTGAGGGGCCGGAGCGTGGCTTGCGTGAGAAGGTAAATGACCGACGGTCAGTCAGTCAACGAGGAATGACCGTCGGTCAGTCGACTCCCTTACAGAAAAGGCGAACTGATGGCACCGCCGGGCACACGACGCAAACGGGTCACCAAGAGTCCCGAGGACCGCAGGGCCGCGCTGGTGCGGGGTGCGGCGAAGGTCTTCCGGGAGAAGGGCTTCGAGGCGGCGACGGTCGCGGAGCTGGCGGAGGCGGGCGAGGTCGCCAAGGGCACCTTCTATCTGTACTTCGACTCCAAGGACCAGCTGCTGGGCGCGATATGGGAGGAGTACGTCGACGGATTCCTGCAGGCCACCCGGGAGCGCCTGGAGGAGAGCGAGGACTGGTGGCCGACCCTGGACCGGCTGCTGCGCGCCCTCGTGGAGCACGCCGTGGCGAACGCGGAACTGCACCGGATCGTCTACGGCTCGGCGAACGCCAAGGCCCTCGATCTGTGCCGGAGTTCTAACCGGCGGGTGGTGGACCTGGTCGGCGACTTCGTCGAACGCGGCGCGCGGGCGGGGGCGTTCGAGGCCTGCGACATCCGGCTGGTGTGCCGGATGCTGTTCTACGCGGCGGACGGCCTGCTCGACGACATGATCAGCCGCGGTGAGGACATCGACCCGGAAGCGGTCGTGACAGCGGTACGGGAACTGACGCATCGCGGTCTCGGCGGGCCGCCCGTGCCTTCGGAACCGGCGCCCGCCGCCCCCTGACCGCGGACGGATGGCCGATCTCAGCGGCGTCTCAGCGGCGTCTCAGCGGTCTGCGGCAGCATCGGACTCGTTACAGGTTCCCCACGATGCACGAGCTTCCACCGGGAGAGGTGCCCGCAGCGGCCCAACGGGGTACCGGCTTCGGCCGGTTCGGGTGCAAGCCCACGCAGGTTCGAATCCTGCCCTCTCCGCCAGGACAGTCCCTGCTGCCCCTGCTGCCCGTTGTCTGCTGTCCCTGCTGTCTCTGCTGTCGTCACGCCGCCGTCGATCGCATCGGAGTGTCCGCCGATGAGCGTCCCCAAGTCCGTGCTGATCGTGGCCAATCCGGCTGCCGGGTCGTACTCGGCCGACACCACCGCCGAGGCACTGCGGCTGGTCTGGGAGGCCGGTCCTGCCGTCGATCTGATCCTGACGCGGCACCCCGGCCACGCCCGCGCACTCGCCAGGGCGGCCACCGGTCCGGGCGGCCCCGACGTACTGGTGTCCATCGGCGGCGACGGCACCGCGCACGAGCTGACGACCGGCCTGGCCGACTCCCCCGAGCACCCGGCCCTGCTGGTCCTGCCCGGCGGCAGCGGCAACTCCCTCTACCGGGAACTGTGGTCGGACCGCCCCTGGCAGTCGGTCCTGGAGACCGCCCTGGCCGCGCCCCACGTCCGGCAGGTGGACCTGATCCGAGTGGCGGAGACCCGCGGTCTAGCGCTGCTGGGTGCCTCGACCGGACTCGCGGCCCGGACGCTCGACCCGGAACGCGCCCGCGGGAGCGCGGCACGCGGCCGTGAACGCTACGAGAAGGCACTGCTCGACGCCCTGCAGACCGGGTTCCCGCCCTATCCCGGCCGGGTGACCGTGGACGGTGCCGAGGTCCACTCCGGCGACACGGTCTGCGCCAACGTGGGCGGCGGGCGCTACCGGGCCGGCCGTTTCATGGCCTGCCCGCACTCCGTCCTGGACGACGGCCTCCTCGACGTCTGTGTCGCGGGGACCGCCCTGCCCACCCCCGAACTGCTGCAACTCGCACGTGAAGGACGGCATGTGGGCCGCGAGGGCGTGGTCTACGCCCGTGGCCGCCGGGTCGTCCTGGAACGTACCGACGGCCGCCCGCTGCTCTTCGAGTACGACGGCGACCTGGTCCGCTCCGGCGACGCCACGCGGTACACGCTGGACGTCGCACCCCGGGCCCTGCGGGTCCTGGCGCCCGCAGAGGCGGCGTGAGAACGGGGCCGTCCGCTCTCCCAGGACCACTGCCGCGGGCGGTCACCGCCACCCACCCCGAGATGCCGCTCTCCTCCTGCGGGCCGGTGGCGGAGACCGAGTAGTAGTACGCGGAACGCCTCGAAAATCAACCATGCAGATCACGTGATACTTCTCACCCGCATTTTGCACTAATTCTTGGCCGTCTCCGACCGCTCAGGCGGGTGTACCTTTATGAGCGGAAAGTGGAATGACGAGAATGCGGGGTTTACGAGGGCCCAGAGGTCCTGGTTCACGTGGGTTGACATTGCTTGAGTGTGCGCGGGGACTGAGGCCCGGGAAGAGATGCTGAGCGCGATGGAGACAGACCACCAGGAGCAGCAGGCCCTTGCGGCGGCTCCGGACGACGAGTCCGACGCCCCCGAACCCGTACTCACGTCCGACGGTGCCTCCGTCGACCAGGTGCGCGACTATCTGAAGGTGATCAGCCGCGTCCGGCTGCTCACCGCCGCGCAGGAGGTGGACCTCGCCAGACGGATCGAGGCAGGCCTGTTCGCCCAGCGCAAGCTCGACGAGGAGCGCGGTCTCGACCCCTTGTTCCGACGGGAGCTGACCGCCGTCGCGGAGGACGGGCTGCGGGCGAAGTCGCACCTCACCGAGGCGAACCTCCGGCTGGTCGTGTCCATAGCCAAGCGCTACACGCGCCGCGGGCTCAACTTCCTGGACCTGATCCAGGAGGGCAACACGGGGCTGATCCGGGCCGTCGAGAAGTTCGACTACGTCAAGGGATTCAAGTTCTCGACCTACGCGACCTGGTGGATCCGGCAGGCGATTTCCCGGGCCCTGGCCGATCAGAGCCGCACCATCCGCATTCCGGTCCACGCGGTGGAAGCGATCAACAAAGTGGCCAGACTTCGTCGGGAATTGCTGCAGGAACTGGGCGTCGAGCCCACGGTGGAGCAGCTCGCGGAGAAATTGGATCTACCCGTTTCGAAGATCGTGGAACTCGACACCTACATCAAGGAACCCGTTTCGCTGCATATGCCACTGGGCGAGGAGGGCGGCACGGAACTCGGCGATGTGATCGAGGACAGCGAAAGCGTCTCCCCCTTCGACGCGGTGTCGTTCCGTCTCCTCAGGGACACCATCCAGACCGTCCTCGCCGCGATGAGTCCGCGCGAGGCAGGCATCATCACCCTCCGTTACGGGCTGCTGGACGGCCAGGCGAAGACCCTGGAGGAGATAGGCCAGGTCTACGGGGTCACGCGGGAGCGCATCCGGCAGATCGAGTCCAAGACGATGTCGAAGCTCCGCCACCCCTCCCGCTCGCAGGCGTTGCAGGACTACGTGGGCCTGGGCTGAGCAGCCTGGGCTGAGCCCCGCCCGGCCCCTCGCCCGGCCGCCCGCCCGCGGAGGAGCGGAAAGCCCCGCCGCGAGCGAGCCGTGCGCCTGTCACCTCGGCCCCGTCACCCCTGTCACCTCCGTCGCCACTCCTCCGCCAGCAGCTCGTACGAGCGGACGCGGTCGGCGTGGTCGTGGGTGATGGTGGTGATCAGCAGCTCGTCGGCGCCGGTGGCCTCCCCCAGCTGTTCCAGTTGGCTCGCGACCCGGCTCGGTGAGCCGACGAACTGGGTGTCGACACGGTCCCGGACCAGCGCCCGGTCCTCTTCGGTCCAGACATGGGCGCGGGCCTCGTCGGGAGTGGGGAAGGGGATCGCGCCCTCGGCCGTGCGGATGCTGCGGACCCAGGGACCGTAACCGGCGGCCAGTTCACGGGCGCTCTCGTCGTCCCCGGCGACCACGACGTCGGCCGAGACGCTCACATACGGCTTGTCGAGCACGTCGGAGGGCTGGAACGCGGCCCGGTAGGCCTCCACCGCCTCCAGTACGGTCCCGGGGCTGACGTGGTAGTTCGCCGCGAACCGCAGTCCGCCCCGGCCCGCGACCTCGGCGCTCTCGCCCCCGCTGCTGCCCAGGATCCACACCTGGACGTCGGCGCCCTCACCCGGGACGACATGGGCCTCGACGCCGTCCGCCGACCGGTAGGTGCCGGCCAGCAGCGCGAGGATGTCGTCGATCTGCTCGCCGTACTCCTGGGATTCGGCGTTCGGCTGCTTGAGCAGTTTCAGCTGGAGGGCCACACGGGGTGAGCCGAGCAGGTGCGCGAAGGAGAACTTCGGTGGGATCAACAGGCCGTTGGGGGCCCGTCCTTCCACGACGGGGGTCGCGTCCGGCAGCGGCTCGACGGGTCCGCCGGGCGGCCGGCCGCCGGACCGGCCGAGACCCAGGTCGAGGCGCCCGGGATGCAGCGCGTCGATCAGCCCGAACTCCTCCACCGTGGACAGGGCGGTGCGGTGGCCCAGTTGTACGGCTCCGGAGCCGAGCCTGATCGACGAGGTCGCGGACGCGGTGAGCGCGAGCACGACCGCCGGGGAGGTGCCGGCCACCCCGGGGTTGAGGTGGTGTTCGGCGAACCAGTAGCGGGAGTAGCCGAGTTGTTCGGCCCGCCGGGCCAGGTCGATGGAGTTGCGCAGCGCCTCCGCCGCGGTGGAGCCGGACGACACCGGGACCAGGTCGAGAACGCCGAGGGGGATGTCTGACATGGGTACGGGTGCTCCTCAGCGGTCGGCGGCGACGGGTACCGGTGCGGGGCCGGTCTGCACCGGGCCCCAGGGGAACGGCGGGTCGGGGATCTCGCGGCGCAGCACCGGGGCGACGGCCGACTGGAAGAGGGCGAGCGAATCGCGGTGCTGAGTGTCCGTCAGACCACCGGCGTCCGCGTGGAGATGGAGGACGGTGTGGCCGAACTGCTCGTGGTAGCGGTGCACTTTTTCGATGATCTGCTGCGGGCTGCCGATCAGAGCCGAACTGCGCTCCACGAATTCCTCCAGGGTGGGGAAGACCGGTTCCAGACCGAGCCGCTTCTGGAACGCCAACTGCCCCTCGAAGACGGGCCGGTAGGCGCTGACCGCCTCCTGCGACGTACGGGCCGCGTAGTAGCCGGCCGTCCCCGCGCCGACGGCGATACGGGCCGGGTCGTGGCCGTGGTGTTCCCAGCGTTCGCGGTAATAGCGGATCAACTCGGCGTACGGCTCGATGGGGTTGGAGACGTTCGCCGAGAAGAGCGGGTCGCCGTAGCGGGCGGCGAGATCGACGGACTCCCTGCTCGTGGCGCTGCCGTGCCAGACGCGGACGGGCTGCTGGAGCGGTCTGGGCCACACCTCGGCGTCCACCAGTTCCGGGCGGAAGCGGGTCGCGGCGGTCACCTTGTCCTGCCGCCAGAGCGTGCGGAACACCTCGTAACTCTCGGCGTTGCGGTCCCACTGGTCCTCGGGCGTGACGTGGAACAGGTCACGCTGGGCGGCTCCGTTGCCCTTGCCGATGATCAGTTCGAGGCGCCCGCCGGAAAGGTGGTCCAGGGTCGCGTAGTCCTCGTACGCGCGGACCGGGTCGAGGAGGCTCAGGGTCGTCACGGCCGTGAACAGGCGGATGCGGGAGGTGAGGGCGGCGATGTGGCTGAGGACGACGGGCGGCGAGGAGGAGATGAAGGGGCGCTCGTGCCGCTCCCCCACGCCGAAGCCGTCGAAGCCCAGCTCCTCGGCCAGCAGGGCGTTGTCGAGGACCTCGCGGAAGCGGTCGCCGGTGGATTTCTGGATGCCGGTGACCGGGTCCGGCGCGTGCACGATCAGGGTGATCGCCAGGAACTTCACGAGGCGACCGCCCGCTCGCCCTGAACCCCGGAGCCGGACCGGGCGGCGGGCCGGGACAGACCCAGGTGGTCGCGCAGGGTCGTGCCGTCGTACTCCGTGCGGAAGACTCCGCGCTCCTGGAGCAGCGGGACGACCGTGTCGGCGAAGACGTCGAGGCCGCCGGGGGTGATGTGCGGGACGAGGATGAAGCCGTCGCTGGCGTCGGCCTGCACGAACTCATTGATGGTGTGCGCGACCGTCTCGGCCGAGCCGACGAAGGCCTGCCGGTTGCCGGTCTCGATGACCAGGTCGCGGATGGACCACTTGTTGGCGGCGGCCAGCTCGCGCCACTCACGGGCGGTGGCCAGCGGGTCGCGGTACATGCGCACCTGGGCCCGGCCGCGGGCGAGGGTGTGCTCACCGAGGTCGGGGTCGATGTCGGGCAGGGGCCCGTCCGGGTCGTACGCGGACAGGTCGCGGTTCCAGACGAACTCCAGGTGCTTGAGCGCGGTCGCCCCGCTGACCTGCTGCCGGCGCACCTCGCGGGCCAGTTCGGCGGCGTCGGCGTCCGTGTCGCCCAGGACGAAGGTCGCGGCGGGCAGGATGAGCAGCTGGTCGGGGGTCCGGCCGTGGCGGGCCAGGCGGCCCTTGACGTCCGTGTAGAAGGCCTGGCCCTCCTTGAGGGTGGCGTACCTGCTGAAGATCGCGTCGGCTCCGGCGGCGGCGAACTCGCGGCCCTCCTCGGAGTCGCCGGCCTGGAAGATCACCGGGCGGCCCTGCGGGGAGCCGGGGACGTTGAACTGCCCCTCGATGTCGAAGTGCTGCCCCTGGTGGACGAAGGCTCCGGCCTTGGCGTCGCTCAGGAAGGTGCCGGTCGCCGGGTCGGCGACGATCTCGTCCCCGTGCCAGGAGTCGAAGAGCTCGTTCGCGGTGGCCAGGAACTCCTTGGCCCGGGAGTAGCGCTCGTCCTGCGGGAGGAAACCGCCGCGGCGGAAGTTCTCGCCGGTGAAGGCGTCCCAGGACGTGACGACGTTCCAGGCGGCGCGGCCGTCGGAGAGGTGGTCGAGGCTCGCGAACTGCCGTGCCACCTCGTAGGGCTCGTTGAAGGTGGAGTTGATGGTGCCGGTCAGGCCGAGGCGTTCGGTGACGGCGGCCAGCGCGGACAGGATCGTGAAGGTGTCGGGGCGCCCGACGACGTCCAAGTCGTAGATCTCGCCGCCCTGTTCGCGCAGGCGCAGGCCCTCGGCGAGGAACAGGAAGTCGAACTTGGCGCGTTCGGCGGTGCGCGCGAAGTGCGCGAAGGAGCTGAACTCGATGTGGCTGCCCGCCTCGGGGTCGCTCCACACGGTGGTGTTGTTGACGCCGGGGAAGTGGGCCGCGAGGTGGATCTGCTTGACGGGCTTGCGGGGCTCGCTCATGTTCGTGGGTCCTTCCGGCTCAGGCGGTGGTGACGGCGTCGGCAGCTGCGGCGTAGCGGTTGGCCGGGCGTTCGAGCCCGAGCAGTCCGCGCAGGGTGTCGGCCTCGTACGCGTGCCGGAAGACGCCGCGGCGCTGGAGTTCGGGGACCAGACCCCGGGTGATCGCCGGGAGGTCGTGTCCCGCGACGGCGGGGCGCAGCCGGAAGCCGGTCAGTCCGGCCTCACTCAACTCCTGCAGCAGGTCCGCCAGTTGGGACGGTGAGCCGGTGAAGATCCGGGCGTCGCTCGTGCAGGGGTAACCCGCGAGGGCGTCGAGCCGCTCCTTGCGGGCCGCGGCCTCGGCGGGGTCCTCGTCCAGGAAGACGACCAGATCCCCGAAGAGGTGCAGGGGCTCTCCGGCCCGCCCGGCCGCGTCCTGTTCGGCACGCACCGCGGCGACGATCGCCCGGGCCTGCCCGGTGTCGTGCGGGGTGACGAACCCGAGGTCGGCGGAGCGGCCCAGCAGCCGGAACGGCGCACCGGTCACGGTCTCGTGCGCGAGCGCCCCGACGGGCGGCTGCCCCTGCGGGGGCCTGGGCGTGATCGAGGGTCCCTTGACGCTGAAGTGCGCGCCCTCGAAGTCGATGTAGTGCAGTTTCTCCCGGTCGATGAAGCGGCCGGTGGCGACGTCCCGGATCTCCGCGCCGTCCTCCCAGCTGTCCCACAGCCGCCGCACCGCTTCGACGTAGTCGGCCGCCTCGTCGAAGAGGTCGACCGTCAACTCCTGTACGGCGGGGCTCTCCAGGTCCTCGATACGGAACGACGGGACCGTACGGCGGCCGAAGTGCGCGGCTTCGTTACGGCGGGCCGACACCTGGATCCGTACGCCTCCACGGCCGGTGCTCACATAGTCCAGCGTGGCGATGGCCTTCGATATGTGGAACGGCTCTGTGTGCGTGGCCACCACGGTCGGCAGCAGACCAATGTGGCTCGTCAGCGGGGCCACCCGGGCGGCGATGAGGACGGCGTCGAGCCGGCCGCGGACCTGGTCGGTGCGGCCGTCGGGCTCGGTGAAGTGCGAGGACTGGAGACCGAGGGCGTCCTCGATCGTCACGAAGTCGAGCAGACCGCGTTCGGCCTCGGTGACGAGGTCCGTCCAGTAACCGGCGGTGAGCAGGTCCCGGGGGCGGGCCACCGGTTCGCGCCACGCGGCGGGATGCCAGCCGGCTCCGTCGAGCGCGACGGCTAGATGCAGGGCGGAGGAAGAGGGCAGGGCTGAAGAAGGTACTGACGACACGACGGAGGTGCCTTCCTGATCGACCGTGGAGGAAGCCGGCCCTCACCGCGCGGAGGGCGGGGCCGCGGAGGTACGGGTCAGGGACGACAGAGTGCGCCGGCGACGCGCAACAGGTCGATGTGCTGCCGCGAGTACAGGCGTACGCGGCGGCGCGGGGTGAGCTTGGGGACACGGAGGCGAGGCGTTGGGCGCGGTCGTCTCACGTGCGTCACCTCCGTCCTGCGGCTCGTCTCCTCGTCGACGCTGACAACAGTACGGCGGTTCCTTTTCTTCCGGCAGTACGAATTTGATCTCGGCGGTTCGTTGTCGTGTGCGGGCCGGTGGGGGCTGAGCGCGCAGTTCCCCGCGCCCCTGAAGGCGGGGCTTCGCCCTCGCCCCCTAGGGGCGCG
>NZ_JBHXTO010000161.1:0-20921 GCF_042677425.1 Streptomyces sp. NPDC127119
GCCCGGGCGCGATGGGCGCGGGGGGACTCCGCCGTGCAGGGGTTCTGCCGTCAGTCGGACGTGGGAACGGGCTCGGTCCTCGACCGGTCGCTGCCGGTCTCCGCGCCGGGAGCCTTGACGCGGCGCATGAGCAGCGCGGCCCCGACGGCACCTGCCAGCATCACGACGCCACCTGCCACGGCGGCGATGTTCATGCCGTCGGTGAACGCCTCGCCGGCCGAGTCCATGAGGGACCGGCCCGCCCCCGTGGACAGGTGCTGGGCCACCTCCGTGGCGCCGCCGAGCGAACCCTCGGCGGCCTCGGCGGCCTCGGGCGGCAGAGCGGACGTCGCGTCGGTGACCTCACGGGTGTAGACGGCGGCGCCGATACTGCCCAGGATCGCGACGCCCAGCGCCCCGCCGAGCTGGTTGCTGGTCTCCGGCAGCGCGGCCGCCGAGCCCACGCGTTCCGGCGGAGCCGCGGAAACGATGAGGTCCGCGGTCATGGGCATCGCCAGACCCACCCCGGCCGACACCACCGACGAGCCGATCACCGCGAGCGCCAGGGGCGAATCGGTGCGCAGCTGCGTCATGACGGCGAATCCCACCGCCGCGACGACCAGCCCGACGGCGATGATGTAGCCGGGACGGATCGTCCTGGCCAGCACCGCGGCCACCGAGGTGGTCACCACCACCGCGAGCGGCGCGGGCATCGTCCACAGACCGGCCTCCAGCGGACTCAGCCCGTACACCAGCTGCACCCACTGGGTGGCGAACAGCAGGAAGCCGACCAGCGCGAACATGGCCACCAGGTTCACGCCGACGGACGTGCTGAACCCGCGGTCGCGGAACATGTCCAGGTCGATCAGCGGGCTCTCGGTCGACCGCTGCCGCAGCACGAACAGCACGCCCAGGCCGAGCCCGACCGCCATGCAGGCCCCGTTCTGCAGGGTGAGGCCGTCGGCGGCGACTTCCTTGATGCCGTAGACGACGGGGAGCACGGCGGCCAGGGACAGCACGGCACCGAGGAGATCGAAGCGGCCGGGCTTCGGCGCCCGGTACTCGGGCAGCAGCAGCGGGCCCAGCACCAGGATCAGCACCGTGACCGGGATGTTGATGAGGAACACGGAACCCCACCAGAAGTGCTCCAGCATGAGCCCCGACACGATCGGGCCCAGTGCGGCGCCGCCGGACAGCCCGGCCGTCCACAGAGCGATGGCGGTACGGCGCTGGCCGGGATCGTGGAACATGTTGCGGATCAGCGCGAGGGTGGACGGCGCGAGCACGGCTCCGGAGATCCCGAGGACGGCGCGCGCGACGATGAGCAGCTCGGCGCTGCCCGCGTAGGCCGCGGCGAGGGACGAGACACCGAACACCAACGCGCCCAGCATCAGCAGCAGCCGGCGCCCGATGCGGTCGCCGACGGTGCCCATGGTGAGGAGCAGCCCCGCCAGCATGAACGCGTAGATGTCCACGATCCACAGCTGCTGGGTGGCGCTGGGTTCCAGCGACGCGCTGAGGAAGGGCAGCGCGAAGTACAGCACGGTCATGTCCATCGACATCAAGAGGACAGGGACCACGAGGACGGCCAGGCCGACCCATTCCCTGGCGCTCGCTCGGTCGTGACTCACGGGCTCGACTCCAGATCTTTATCAGTCATGACGAGTCGGCCCGGGAGCTGACGCGCGTCCCTGCCGACACCGGGGCCCCGCGGGGTCTCGTATCAGGGACGGCCGTCCGACGCTGCGGCCGCCTCGCGGGCGAGCTGCGCACGGTCCACCTTGCGGTTGGAGTTCAGCGGGAATTCGGGCACGTGCCGGAACACCTTGGGCACCATGGCCTCGGGCAGCTGCGCGGACAGCGTGCGGCGCAGCGTCGCCGGCGGGACGCGCTCGCCGGTGTAGTAGAGGACGAGTTCCAGCCCGCCCTCCGATGCCGGCCGGGTCACGGTGGCCGCGTTCTCGACCCCCTCGCAGCTGCGGACGACGTGGTCGATCTCGGCGAGCTCGACGCGGAATCCCGCGATCTGCACCTGGGCGTCCATGCGTCCGAGGTAGACCAGCTCGCCGTCGTCCAGGCGCCGCACGCGGTCGCCCGTCCGGTACCAGCGGCGGCCGTCCCGCTCCAGGAACCGGCCCCGGTCGTCCTCCGCGTCCAGGTAACCGGGCGTCATCTGCGGCCCGGTGATGCACAGTTCACCTTCCTTCGCCGCCTCGGTGCCCTCGTCGAGCAGCAGGTGGTCGTGGCCGGGGTGCACCTGTCCGATCGGGACGACACCGTTCACCGCCCGGTCGGGCGAGGCGTCCGGTGACCACCGGTGCCCGGTGATGGTGACGGTCAGCTCGGTCGGCCCGTACAGGTTCTCGATCTTCGATCGGGGTGCGGCGGCCTGCCAGGCGGCGGCGTCCTCGCACAGCAGCGCCTCGCCCGCGAAGAAACTCCACCGCAGCGTGGGCATCGACCCCGGGGTCAGACCGCCCATCTTCCTGATGAACGAGATGCCGCTCGGGGTGGAGAACCAGACGGTCATCCGGCGCTCGGCGAAGAACGCCGGCAGGTCCCGGTGGGCGGCCGGCGGCACGGCGTGCACCGCGGCGCCGCGGCCCCAGGCACAGAACATCTCGAACATCGCGCAGTCGAAGTTGAGGCCGACGTTCTGACAGAACACGTCGTCGGGGCCGAAGTCGTAGCGCTCGTCGAGCAGCGTGAAGTAGTGGTCGTTGGCCGCGTGCGTGATCGGCACACCCTTGGGGCGACCCGTCGAACCCGAGGTGAACAGGACGTAGGCGACATCGGACGGCCGCACGGTCACCGGCGCGTCGAGCGGGGTCGCGGACGCGGACTCGTCCAGGACGGGCAGGTCCAGTCCGGTGTCCGCGAGCGCGGCCCGGCCCACCGGGTCGGCGACGACCGTCGAGACGCCGGCCGCGGTGAGCATGCGGCGGGTGCGCTCGGCCGGGAACCGCGGATTGAGCGGCACCACGGTGGCGCCCGCGTACAGCGCCGCCATGATCCCGACATACGCTGTCGCGCTCTTGTCCGCCAGCACGGCGACGTTGTGCGGTCCCTGCAGGGCCATGGCCGTCAGCGCGCCCGCCCGGCGCAGGGCCAGCTCGTGCACGGCCTCGTACGACAGGTCGTCGCCGTCCACCCGGACCGCGGTCCGGGTGGGTGACAGTTCGAGGCCGCGCAGGAACCGTTCGTGCAGTCCGTGGCCGGGGGCGGGGGTATCGATCATTTTCCTTCCTCCGAGTAGACAAAGGGGTGGGTAGGGGTGCCGATCCGCGAGGTATTACGTTTAGGTTGTCGGCGAAGCCGTCTACTTGGTGAACGCCGGAAAAATGGGAGAACGCATGTGGGACGAGTCTTTCGAGCGGATTCTCCGCAAAAACCTCCCGCTCATCGAATCGGGGGACGAAATCACTGCAGACCTGAGCCTGCGTGACCATGGCCTGGATTCCATGGCGATGGTTTCCATGCTTTCCTCGCTGGAGTCCGAATACGACGTCCGTTTCGTCGACGACGCGCTGCACATCGACAACTTCGCGACGCCCGAGACCCTCTGGAAGACCCTGGCGGCCATGCGCTGACCCGCACGCCGTCCGCCGCTATGCGATCGTGCTGCGCCGGCGCGGTCGCATAGCCGTGTCCGGCCGCAGCGCCACCACCTCGAACGCCTCGGTCATGACGTCCACGCGGCTCCACAGGGCGTCCTGCCCGGCGACGTGCACCCGCTCCACACCGAGCCCCTTGAGGGTGTCGACGACGGCGGGCCACCGCACCGTACGCGTCGTCGCGTCCAGCAGCAGGTCGCGCACCCCCGCGGCCGTGCGCACCAGCGATCCGTCGTGATCGGACACGACGACCGTCTCGGGATCGGAGAACTCCACGTCCGCGACGACCTCGTCCGCGATCTCCTGGCGCAGGGCGCCGAACAGCGCCGAGTGCATGGGAGGCCGCATGACGTACAGCGGCAGGCCGCCGGCCGCCCGCAGCCGTTTCTGCAGCCACTCCAACGACTCCTCGCGCACCGACAGCAGGTGGAAGTCGTGGTCGACGTGGCAGGCCACCTCGTTCCACTCGCCGCGCGCGTCCAGTTCGGCGCGGATCTCGGCGAGCCGGTCGGCGGGGACGCGGGCGAACGACTGGGTGACGACGTCGCGGTGCTCACGGGTGAAGTACGCCTCCACCCGACGGCCCCACTCGGCGGTCATCGTCACGGCCTCGGAGAACGGCAGCGCTCCGGACTGCACCGCCGCCGCCGTCCCGCCGAAGCTGGCGCCGGTGCACGCGACCGGCTCCACCCCGTGCTCGGCGACCGCGCTCTGGGCCAGTGCCAGACACGAGACGAGGAAGGCGAGGCGGGCCGGTTCCGGGAACGCCCCCTGGTCGCCCCGGGCCTCGGCCTGGCGGTACCGGTCGACCAGGGAGTGGCCCAGCACCCGGTCGGCCTCGGCGACGAACCGCCGGGCCACCGGATGGGCCACCAGGAACCGCGCCGAATCGGCGAACCGTGTCGGGCCGATTCCGGGAAAGACGATCGCCGACATATTCTCGTTATCCCTTTCGTCACGCACGCCGCGTGGGTTCCTGAAGTCAAACGGTTCGATCTTACTGTTTCCGGTAAGTCTTGTGGGCCCCTGGTACCGGCATAACCCCTAAAGCCCCCTAGGACGCCGTTGATCGGCCAGGGGTTCTTGTGCCGCGTAAAAGGACCCTGTTAGAAACGGCCTTGCATTGGCTGAGTACGCCGGAAATCGGAAGGGTGGCGCATGAGCCCGAATGGAGCGCGTCCTGCCCGGGCGCACGCATCGGTGGACAACCTGCGGACATATCTGCTGGCTGCCGCCCGCACGGCACCCGACCGGCCGGCCGTCGTCCGGACGACCGCGGACGGTGAGCTGGAGACGGTCACCTACCGGGAGTTGGAACGGCGCACCGACCGCCTGGTCGACGCTCTCGACGCCCTCGGCCTCGACGTCGGCGACCGCGTCGTCCTGGAGTCCGACACCGACGCCGACGCCGTCGCGGCCCTCCTGGCCTGTGCCACTCTGGGTCTGCCGTTCGTCCCGGCCAGCCCCGAGGTGCCGGACGAGCGTCTCCTGAGCGTCATCGACAGCGCCGCGCCCGCGCTCTACCTCCAGGCCGAGAGCGGACGGCGCACCGGAATCCCCGAGTCGGTCGGTACCGCCCGGTTCGGCCCCGGCGGCCTCACGGTCGAGCGACCGCCGACACCACGGGTCCGCCGCCGCCGCGCGGTGACGCCGCTCGACACCGCGTACATCACCTTCACCTCGGGAACGACGGGCCGGCCCAAGGGTGTCGTCATGAGCCACCGGGGGGTCGTCTCGTTCCTGCGCGGCGCGCAGGCCGCGGAGCTGATCACGGCCGAGGACCGGGTGGCGGGCACCTCTCCGCTGCAGTTCGACTTCGCGCTGTTCGACATCGGGTTCTCCCTCAGCCACGGAGCCGCGCTGGTGCCCGTGCCGCGCGACCGGCTCAACTGGCCCCGCCGCTTCCTGTCGTACCTGCGCATGACAGGGGTGACACAGGTCGACGGCGTCCCCTCGGCCTGGCGGTCGGTACTGCGGCACGAGTCCGAACTGCTGGCCGAACTCGGCGAGGAGGGCACCCTGCGCCGCATCCTGTTCTCGGGGGAGGCCTTCCCGCTGGACGAGCTGCGACAGCTGCAGGACCTGCTGCCCAAGGTCCACTTCACCAACGGCTACGGAGCCACCGAGACGATGGCCTCGTCCATCACCGACGTGCCGAACCCGCTGCCGCCCGAAACCGAGCGCCTGTCGATCGGCTACGGGGTCGCGGGCACGGAGATGACACTCATCGGGCCCGACGGCTCACTCGTGGACCGGCCCGGAGTGCTCGGCGAGATCCACCTGCGCACCCCGTCGCTCTTCTCCGGCTACTGGAACGACGCCGAGGCGACCCGGGCCGTTCTCGTTCCCGACCCGCTCCACCCCGAGTCGGGACAACTCGTCTTCAAGACCGGCGACCTGGCCTCCATGGGGGCCGACGGTGAGCTGTACTTCCACGGCCGCGCCGACTCCCAGGTACAGATCCGCGGCAACCGCGTCGAACTGGGCGAGGTCGAGCGCCGCATCGGTGGGTTCGAGGGGATAACCGGCGCGGTCGCGATGATCCTGCCGCGCGTGGACGACGACCCGGTGCTGCACGCGTTCGTCACCAGCGATCCCGACGGCCCCACGCCGGCGGTCAAGGAGGTCATCGCCTTCTGCCGCTCGGCCCTGCCCGGCTACATGGTCCCGCACCTGCTCCATGTGGTGGACGAGTTCCCGCTGACGGTCAACGGCAAGGTCGATCGCGCGGCCCTGACCGCGCTCGCGGCGTCCTGACCACACCTTCGGCCTCCACACCCTCGGCCTCCACGCCTCTTCTTCGTTGCGGAGTATGCACATGATCGAGCAGTCAAGAGCCGCGATGCTGGAGCTGGTGCTGGCTCAGGCCGACGCCGTGCTGCGGGCCGTCGACCCCGGTGCCCACGGGGACGGACCCACCGGCATCGCGGCCGACCACCCGTTCCTGACCGGCGGCCTGGACTCCCTGAGCCTGGTCCAGCTGCACCGGCGGCTCACCGCCGAACTGGGCGTGGAACTGCCCGTCACCGTCTGCTTCGACCACCCGACGCCGGCGGCCCTGGCCGACCACCTGGCCAACGTGCTCGACGGCACCGTCGAGCCGCAGGGCACCGTCGACCCGACGGCGCCCGCCACGGCCGCGGTGTCCGACGAGCCGATCGCCATCGTCGGTATCGGCTGCCGCTACCCGGGCGGGGTGAACTCGCCCGAGGACCTGTGGCGGATCCTCACCGACGGCACCCATGTGCTCACCGACTTCCCCGACGACCGGGGCTGGGACCTCGACCGCCTCTACGACCCCGACGCGTCCGTGGCCGGCACCAGCTACGTACGACGCGGCGGATTCCTGCCGGACGCCGCCGACTTCGACGCGGACTTCTTCAACATCCACCCCAAAGAGGCGCTCGCCATGGATCCCCAGCAGCGGCTGCTGCTGGAGACCTCCTGGGAGGCCCTCGAACGCGCGGGCATCGACCCCGGCCGCCTGCGCGGCACCGCGTCGGGCGTCTTCATCGGCGTGGAGCCGCACGAGTACGGGCCCCGCACGCACGAGGCCGCCGACGGCCTCGACGGCTACGTCATGGGCGGCAACCTGCCCAGCGTCGTGTCCGGCCGCGTCGCCTACACGCTCGGCTTCGAAGGGCCCACACTCACCGTCGACACCGCCTGCTCCGGCTCGCTCACCGCCCTGCACCTCGCGGTGCGGTCGCTGCAGAACGGCGAGTGCGGGCTGGCGCTGGCCGGCGGCGTCACCGTGATCTCCAGCCCCGGCACGTTCACCACGTTCAGCCGCCAGCGCGGCCTGGCACCGGACGGACGGATCAAGGCGTTCGCCGCGGCGGCGGACGGCACCTGCTTCGCCGAAGGCGCGGGCGTGTTCGTCCTGGCCCGGCTGTCGGACGCGCTGCGCGACGGACACCGGGTGCTGGCCGTGGTCCGCGGCACCGCCATCAACCAGGACGGCGCCAGCGCCAGCCTCACCGCACCCAACGGACTGGCCCAGCAGCGGGTCATCCGCAACGCGCTCGCCGACGCGGGCCTCACCCCCGAAGAAGTCGGCGCGGTCGAGGCCCACGGCACCGGCACCACGCTCGGCGACCCCATCGAGGGCCAGGCCCTGGTCGCCGCCTACGGCCGCGGACGCACGTCGGAGAATCCCCTGTGGCTGGGCTCGGTGAAGTCCAACATCGGGCACACCGGAGCCGCGGCCGGCGCCGCGGGCATCATCAAGATGGTCCAGGCGATGCACCACGGCACACTGCCGCGCACCCTGCACGTCGACGAGCCGACCACCCACGTCGACTGGTCGCAGGGCACCGTCCGGCTGCTCACCGAGCCCGTACCCTGGCCGGCCGCGGACCTGCCGCGCCGCGCCGGTGTATCCTCGTTCGGCGCGAGCGGCACCAACGCCCACGTCATCATCGAGGAACCACCCGCCGTCGACGGCGCGAACGCCGCCTTCGCGGTACCGCCCGCGGACGACCGCCCCGTGCCGGTCGTCCTGTCGGCCCAGAGCGAGAACGCGCTGCGCGGCCAGGCAGCACGGCTCCTCGAGAGCGTCGGCCAGACGTCCGTGCCGGACCTCGCGTACTCGGCCGCCACCACCCGCGCCGCCCTGCGCGAGCGCGCCACGGTCGTCGCCGCCGACCGCGACGAACTGCGCCGCGCCCTGACCGCCCTCGCCGAGGGCACCACCGCGCCCGGACTGGTCACCGGTACGACGGCCGTCACCGGCCGGACCGCGTTCCTGTTCACCGGCCAGGGCAGCCAGCGCCCCGGCATGGGCCGTGAACTGGTGCGCGCCTTCCCGGCGTTCGCGCAGGCGCTGCAGGAGACCGCCGACCACCTCGACCTGTACCTCGAAGAGCCCCTGGGCGACGTGCTCTTCGCCGAGCCCGGCTCGCGGCAGGCCGCCCTGCTGAACCGGACCCGGTACGCACAGGCCGCGCTCTTCGCCGTCGAGGTGGCCCTGTTCCGGCTGCTGGAGTCCTGGGGCGTCACGCCCGGCCTGCTCGCCGGACACTCCATCGGCGAGATCGCCGCCGCACACGTCGCCGGCGTCATGACCCTCGCCGACGCGGCGCTGCTGGTCGGCGCGCGCGGCACCCTGATGGACGAACTGCCCGGCGGCGGCGCGATGATCGCCGTCCAGGCGGACGAGGCGGAGGTCGCCCCGTACCTGACCGGCGGGGTGGCCCTCGCCGCCGTCAACGGTCCGTCCGCCCTCGTGCTCTCCGGCGAGGAGGACGCGGTCCTGGCCGTCGCGGCGCGCTTCGCGGAGCAGGGACGCAAGACCCGGCGGCTGCGCGTCTCGCACGCGTTCCACTCGCCGCTGATGGACCCCATGCTCGACGGCTTCCGCCGAGTCGCCGAAACCCTGGCCTACGCGACGCCGCGCATCCCCGTCGTGTCCAACCTGACCGGGGAGCCGGTCGACGCGTTCGACGCGGACTACTGGGTGCGGCACGTACGGGAACCGGTCCGGTTCGCCGACGGCATGCGCTGGCTGGAGTCCCACGGCGCCACCACGTACCTGGAACTGGGCCCCGACGCCGTCCTGTCGGCGATGGGACGCGACTGCCTCACCGACGACGGCACGCCCGCCGCGTTCGCCGCGCTGCTGCGCGAAGGACACGACGAGGAGCGCCAGACCGTCACCGCGCTGGGCCTGGCGCACGCGGGCGGCGCCACCGTCGACTGGCACCGCTTCTTCGCCGGCCGGGGCGCCCGGCGGATCGCCCTGCCCACCTACGCGTTCCAGCGCAAGCGCTACTGGCTGGACGCCGGGAGCGGCCCGGGCACCATCGGACATCCACTGCTGGACACCGCCGTCGCTCTGGCGGGCACCGACTCGCTGGTCCTCACGGGCCGGCTGTCCACCCGGTCGCAGCCGTGGCTCGCCGACCACGTCATCGCCGGCGTCGTCCTCGTACCCGGTACGGCGCTCGTCGAACTGGCCGTCCGGGCCGGCGACGAGGCGGGCAGCGGCGTCGTCGAGGAACTGACCCTTGAGGCGCCGCTGTCACTGACCTCGGACGCCGGGGCGGAGATCCAGGCCGTCGTCGGCGCCGCCGACGCGACGGGCCGTCGCAGCGTCGAGATCCACTCGCGTCCCGCGCGCAGCGACGACACCTGGACGCGCCACGCCAGCGGAGTGCTCGCCGAGCACGGCGAGGGTGCGCAGGGCGACCCGGCGGTGTTCACGCAGTGGCCGCCGGCCGACGCCGAACCGATCGACGTCGACGGTCTCTACGACCGCCAGGCCGCCCAGGGATACGGCTACGGGCCGGCGTTCCGGCGCGTGCGGGCAGCCTGGCGGCGCGGCGAGGAGTTCTTCGCCGAGGTCTCCCTCGACGACGCGGGCGCCGACCGGTTCGGGCTGCACCCCGCCCTGCTGGACGCCACCCTGCACGCTGTCGAGGGACCGCAGGACGACGGCCAGGTGCACCTGCCGTTCGCCTGGCGGGGCGTCGAACTGCACGCCGCCGGCGCCACGGACCTGCGCGTCCACGCGATCCTGACGGCTCCGGACGAGATGTCCGTGGAACTCGCCGACAGCACTGGCGCACCCGTCGCCACCGTCAGGTCGCTCGTCCAGCGACCCGTACCGCTGGACGGCGTACGGCCGGCCGGGGCGCGGGACGGCTCGCTGCTGAACGTCGAATGGACCGGCATCAGGACCCCGGCCGAACCGGACACGGCCGCCGCGGAGTTCCACCTGGCATTCGTCCCCGACACCTTCGCCGGTTCCCCCGCCGAGGCGGCGCAGGAAGCGACACTGCACGCCCTGGGGCTCGTCCAGGACGCGCTGCGCGACGACACCCGGCTGGCGATCGTCACGCGCGACGCCCCCGGCGACCTGACGCTCGCCCCCGTCCAGGCGTTGGTGCGGTCCGCCCAGGCCGAGAATCCCGGCCGGTTCGTGCTCATCGGCGCGGACCACGACGTGCCCGAACCGCAGCTGCGGACCGCGATGTCCTGCGGAGAGCCGCAACTGGCCCTGCGCGACGGGCAGACGTACGTGCCACGACTGACCCGGACACCCGTGCCGGACGACCCGCGGCCCGTCGCCTGGGATCCGGAGGGCACGGTACTCATCACCGGCGGCACCGGAGGACTGGGCGGCCTCGTCGCCCGTCACCTCGTACGCCGCCACGGCGTCAGGCACCTCCTGCTCACCGGGCGCCGCGGACCGGACGGCCCCGGCGCCGCCGAACTGACCGCCGAACTGGCCGCGCTGGGCGCCGAGGCGACCGTCGCCGCCTGCGACGTCGCCGACCGCGAAGCCCTGGCCGCCCTGCTGGCGACGGTCCCCGGCCGGCATCCGCTGACGGGGATCGTCCACTGCGCCGGCGTCGTCGACGACGGACTGGCCGGATCGCTCACACCCGAACAGGTCCGCACCGTCTTCCACGGCAAGGCCGACGGCGCCTGGCACCTGCACGAACTGACCCGCGACCTCCCGCTCGCCGCGTTCGTCCTGTTCTCGTCCGCGGCCGGCACCGTCGGCTCACCCGGACAGGGCAACTACGCCGCCGCCAACGCCTTCCTCGACGCACTGGCCGAGCACCGGGCCGCGAGCGGCCTGCCGGCGACCTCCCTGGCCTGGAACCTGTGGGCGGGCGACGCGGGCATGGGAGCCCACCTGGACGAGGTCACCCTCCGCCGTGCCGAACGCTCCGGACTGCCCGCCCTGGACGCCGAGGAGAACCTCGCCCTCCTCGACCGGGCCCTCACCACCGGCGTACCGGCCCTGGTGCCCCTGCGCGTCGAGGCCCCCGCGCTGCGCGCCCGCCCCGACGGCATCCCGCCGATGCTGCGCGGCCTGGTCCGCGGGCCCGTCCGCAGGCACGCCGCCACCGCGGGCGCGGCCGGATCCTCCGGGGCGCTCGCCGACCGGCTGGCCGGGAAGACGGACGCCGAACGCGAACGGATCGTCTCCGACCTGGTCCGGGCGCAGATCGCGGGCGTCCTCGGCCACGAGAGCGGCGGCGCGATCGACCCCCGCCGTGCCTTCACCGACCTCGGCTTCGACTCCCTGGCCGCCGTCGAACTGCGCAACGCCCTCGGCACGGCCACCGGGCTGCGCCTCACCTCCACGCTGATCTTCGACCACCCCACCCCGCGCGCCCTGACCGAGCACGTACTCGACAAGGTGGCCGGCGCGGTCCCCGCCGCCACCCCGTCGCCGACCGCCGTGCGGGTGGCCGCGGACGAACCCATCGCGATCGTGGCGATGGCCTGCCGCTACCCCGGCGGGGTGACCACCCCCGAGCAGCTCTGGCAGCTGGTGGCCGACGGCACCGACGCGATCAGCGCCTTCCCCGAGGACCGCGACTGGAACACCGAGCAGATCTACGACCCGGAGCCCGGCAAGCACGGCACGACCTACACCCGGGAGGGCGGCTTCCTGTACGACGCCGCCGAGTTCGACCCCGCGTTCTTCGGTATCAGCCCGAAGGAGGCGCAGGCGATGGACCCCCAGCACCGGCTGCTGCTGGAGGTCGCCTGGGAGGCCGTCGAGAACGGCGGGCTGGACCCCCACTCCCTGAAGGGCAGCTCCACGGGCGTGTTCGCCGGGGTCATGTACCACGACTGGTCGAACCGCTCGGGCTCCGTTCCCGAGGACCTCGCGGGCTTCACCGCCGGCGGCGGCCTCGGCAGCATCGCCTCCGGCCGCATCGCCTACACCCTCGGCCTGCACGGCCCGGCCGTCACCATCGACACCGCGTGCTCCTCCTCCCTGGTCGCCATGCACTGGGCCATGCAGGCGCTGCGACAGGGCGAGTGCACGATGGCCCTGGCGGGCGGCGTCACCGTGATGGCCACCCCCGAGACGTTCGTCGGGATGAGCCTGCAGAGCGGCTTGGCCCCCGACGGCCGCTGCAAGGCGTACGGCGCCGGCGCCGACGGCACCGGCTGGGGCGAGGGCGCGGGACTGCTCCTGCTGGAACGCCTGTCGGACGCGCGCCGCGCCGGACACCCGGTGCTCGCGGTGGTCCGCGGCTCCGCGATCAACCAGGACGGCGCGTCCAACGGCCTGTCCGCGCCCAACGGCCCGGCCCAGCAGCGCGTCATCCGGCAGGCCGTGGCCTCCGCCGGCCTCACCCTCGCCGACATCGACGCGGTCGAGGGCCACGGCACCGGCACCACCCTCGGTGACCCCATCGAGGCCCAGGCCCTGATGGCCACGTACGGACAGGAACGCGCGGGCGGCGAACCGCTGTGGCTCGGGTCGATCAAGTCCAACGTCGGGCACACCCAGGCCGCCGCCGGAGTCGCCGGCATCGTCAAGATGGTGATGGCGATACGCAACGGCGTGCTGCCCCGCACCCTGCACGCCGACACGCCCTCCCCGCACATCGACTGGACCGAGGGCGCCGTCGAACTGCTCGACGAGGCCAGGCAATGGCCGGCACACGGCCGGCCGCGTCGCGCCGCCGTGTCCTCGTTCGGTGTCAGCGGCACCAACGCCCACGTGGTCATCGAGGAGGCACCGCCTCCCGGCCCGCAGGAACCGCGCGGCGAACGGCCCCCGGCCGTCCCGCTCACGGTGTCGGGGGCGTCCGCCGAAGCACTGCGCGACCAGGCGGCGCGGATCGCCGCCCACCTGCGCGACCACGAGGACCTCGACGAACTCGACGTCGCCGCCTCGCTCGCCCGCGGCCGCGCCGCCCTGGAACACCGGGCCGTGGTCGTGGACACCGACCGGGCCGCGCTGCTCGCCGGACTCGACGCCCTCGCGGCCGGGAAGCCGTCCGCCTCCGTCGTCCAGGGCGTGCAACGCGGCGACCCGCGCCCCGTGTTCGTCTTCCCCGGCCAGGGCTCGCAGTGGCAGGGCATGGGCGTCGACCTGCTGTCGTACTCCCCGGCCTTCGCCACCCGTGTCGGCGAATGCGCCAAGGCCCTGGAGCCGTACGTCGAGTGGGACCTGCTCGACGTGCTGAACGGCGCGCCCGGCGCGCCGGGCCTGGACGACGTCGACGTCGTCCAGCCCGTGCTCTGGGCGGTGATGGTGTCACTGGCCGAGGCATGGCGGGCCGCCGGCGTGGAACCCGCCGCCGTCGTCGGCCACTCCCAGGGCGAGATCGCGGCCGCCTGCGTCGCGGGCGCCCTCTCGCTGGAGGACGGCGCACGCGTCGTCGCCCTGCGCAGCCGCGTCATCCGCCAGGACCTGGCGGGCCGGGGCGGCATGATGTCCGTCGCCCTGTCGTCCGACCGCGCGACGGAGCACCTGGCCGACTGGGACGGCCGGCTGCAGCTCGCCGTCGTCAACGGCCCCGGCTCCGTCGTCGTCTGCGGCGACCCGCAGGCCCTCGACGAACTGCGGGCCCGCCTGGACGCCGACGGCGTCCAGGCCCGCCGGATCCCCGTGGACTACGCCTCCCACTCGGAGTTCGTGGAGGAGATCCGCGAGCGGCTGCTCACCGAACTGACCGGTCTGACGCCGCGGACCTCGTCCGTCCCGTTCTACTCCACCGTCACCGCCGGAACCCTGGACACCGCGGGCCTCGACGCCGAGTACTGGTACACCAACCTGCGCCGGCCCGTACGGTTCGAGGAGACGACCCGGGCCCTGCTGGCCGACGGCTTCGAGATCTTCGTCGAGTCGAGCCCCCACCCCGGCCTGCTGACCGGTCTCGGCGAGACCGCCGAGTCGGCCGGCGCGGCCGTCACCCTCGTCGGCACGCTGCGCCGCAAGTCCGGCACCCCGCAGAAGTTCCTCACCTCACTGGCCGAGGTGTACGTGCGGGGCGCGGGCGTCGACTGGGAGACCCCGTTCGCCGGAACCGGCGCCCGGCGCGTGGACCTGCCCACCTACCCGTTCCAGCGCAAGTCCTACTGGCTGCACATGTCCGAGGAGACCGCCGACCCCCAGGCCAACGGGCAGGCCGCCGCCGATCACCCGCTGCTGGGCGCCGCGGTACGCATCGCCGGGGCCGGGGGAGTGCTCCTCACCGGCCGCCTGTCGCTCACCGGCCAGCCGTGGCTCGCTGACCACGCCGTCGGCGGCACGGTCCTGTTCCCCGGCTCCGGCTTCGTGGAACTGGCCGTACGCGCCGGTGACGAGGTCGGCCGCGGACGCGTGGACGAACTGATGCTGGAGGCACCCCTCGTCCTGCCGGAGCGCGGCGGCGTGGCGATCCAGGTCGTCGTCGACGCCGACCTGCGCACCGTCTCGGTCCACTCACGGTCCGAGGACGCCCCCGCCGACGGCGCCTGGACCCGGCACGCCCGGGGCACGCTCGCCGAGGCCGGCCCCGAACCGGCCCCCGAGGCCACGTCCTGGCCGCCGCCGGGCGCCGAACCCGTCGACCTCACGGGTTTCTACGACCCGGCCTCCGACGACGGCCTGCTGTACGGGCCCGCCTTCCAGGGCCTGCGCGGCGCCTGGCGGTCCGGCGACGAGGTGTTCGCGGACGTCGAGCTGCCCGAGCGGACCGCCACCGAGGCCGTCCGGTACGGGCTGCACCCGGCCGTGCTCGACGCGGCCCTGCACGCCACCGCGCTGCTCGCCGCCGACGACGGGCGCATCACGCTCCCGTTCCTGTGGACGGGGGTCGACCTGTACGCCGCGGGCGCGGCCGCACTGCGGCTGCGGATGACCCGCCTGGGCGAGGACGAGGTCGCGCTGCGCCTGACCGACACCACGGGCCGACCCGTGGCCCGGGTCGAGTCGCTCGTGCTGCGTCCGGTGTCCGCCGGCGGACTCGTCCGCACGGACGTGTCCCACGACTCGCTGTTCGAACTCACCTGGACCCCCGTCGAACCGGGCGGGACCGCGTCCGCGACGGTCGTGCACCGCTGCGTGGGCGGCACGACCGCGGAAGCCGTGCACGCGGAGACCGCCTCGGTGCTGGACATCCTCCAGTCCTGGCTCGCGGAGGACCGCGACGACGCCGTGCTGTCGGTCGTCACACGGGGCGCCGTGTCGGTCGCCGGCGAGGACGTCACCGACCTCGCCGGCGCCGCGGTCTGGGGCCTGGTCCGCAGCGCCCAGACGGAGAACCCGGGACGCGTCGTGCTGATCGACCTGGACCCGGGCGACACCGACCACGCCTCCGTCGACCCCGGCCCGCTGGTGGCCACCGGCGAGGCACAGATCGCGATGCGCTCGGGCACGCTCCACCGCCCGCGCCTGACCCGCGTCACCGCCGACCGGACCGGTGCCGAAACCCCCTCGACGGTCTTCGGCGACCGGCCCGGAGCCGTGCTCGTCACCGGCGGCACCGGCACCCTGGGCAGCCTGGTCGCCCGCCACCTCGTCACCTCCCACGGCGTCACCGAACTGCTGCTCACCAGCCGCCGCGGCCCCGACGCACCCGGCGCCGCCGAACTGGCCGCCGAACTCACCGGGCTGGGCGCCCGAGTGGAGGTGGCCGCCTGCGACGCCGCCGACCGGGACGCCCTGGCCGCCGTGCTCGCCGGCCGTATCCTCGCGGGAGTCGTGCACACCGCGGGCGTCCTCGACGACGGGATCATCTCCTCCCTGACACCGGAGAAGACGGCCGCGGTGATGCGCCCCAAGGTCGACGCGGCACTCAACCTGCACGAACTCACCGCAGGTCAGGAACTCTCGGCCTTCGTGCTCTTCTCGTCCGCGGCGGGCGTGACCGGCGGCGCCGGCCAGGGCAACTACGCCGCCGCCAACTCCTTCCTCGACGGCCTCGCCGCCCTGCGGCGCGCACGGGGCCTGCCCGCGCAGTCACTGGCCTGGGGACTGTGGGAGGAGGCCAGCGGCATGACCGGAGCCCTGGACGAGACCGACGTGGCCGGCATGCAGCGCGACGGTGTCCTGCCCATCGCCTCCCACGAGGGCCTGGCGCTGCTGGACGCCGCCGGACGCCTCGACCGGGCGTTCCTGGCCCCCGTCCGGCTCGACCTGACCGGGCAGCGCCGCTCCGACCTGCCGTACCTGATGCGGGACCTGGTGCGCGGCCCGGCCCGGCGGGTGGTCGAGGCCGCCGCCGCCCCCGAGCCCGCCGAGAGCCTGCGCGACCGACTGGCCACCCTGTCGCCGGCCCGCCGCGAACAGACACTGCTCGACATCGTCCGTACCCAGGCCGCCGCCACCCTGGGCTTCGCGGACGCCGACGAGGTCGACGCGGAACGGTCGTTCCGCGACATGGGCTTCGACTCCCTGGCCGCCGTGCGGTTCCGCAACGCCCTCGGCGAGGCCGTCGGGGAACGGCTGCCCGCCACCCTCGTCTTCGACCACCCGACCGCGCTCGTCCTCACGCGCCACCTGCTCGCGGAACTGGCGCTCGGCGAACCGGACCCGGCACCGGAGACAGCGCAGGAGCCCGCCGACGACGCCCCGGACCGCACCGCGGCGATCCAGAAGATGAGCCTGGCCGAGCTGCTCCTCACCGCACGACGATCAGGAGATCCGACATGACCCAGTTGCTCGACGCCACCGAACAGCGCGTCTACCCCACGGACGAGGAACTGCTGCACCGCGTCTTGACCCCCTACCGGGCCAAGCGGTGCGAGTACCTCACCTCGGCCACGGTCGTCCTCAAGGACGCCGCCGAGGACGGCGCCCGGCTCAGCGCCGACTGCTCCTTCCTGATCCCCGAGTCCTGCTACATCGACGACACCGGGCACTTCAACTCCGTCGAGTTCAACATCTGCTTCAACCAGATGGCCTACTACCTGGTCGCCAAGGCGGTGAAGGAGTCGCTGATCGAACCGTTCTCCCGCTGGACGATCGAGGAGTTCTGGACCCGCCAGCTCGGGGACATCTTCATCACCGACTTCAGGAGCAGCTTCCGCAGCGCCATGAGCGGCCGGCACTTCCGCGGCCGCATCGAGATCGCCGACATCGCCGACTGGGACGGCAACGACCTGCGCGACGCCCTGGTGATGCTGCGGACCCGGTGCCACTACTGGGACGAGCAGGGCGGCGAGAGCCACGGCGAGATCGGCGCCGCCATCACCAATCCGCCCGAGAAGTGAACCGGCCCGGCTCCGCGGAGGACGCGACGATGAGCAGCACGCAACGGCCTGGGCTTCCGGAGGAAGCACAGCAGATCGACATCGAGCACATGTACGGCCGTCTCGCCGACCGAGGCCTGCGGTACGGTCCGGCCTTCCGCAACCTGCGCGCCGTGTGGTCGCACGGTGAGGAGGTCTACGCCGAGGCCGGACTGGACGGCGCCACCGCCCGCGACGACGGCTACCTCCTGCACCCCGCGCTGTTCGACGCCGCCCTGCAGACCGCGCTGGTGCCGGACCTCGACCACGACGACAGCACCTTCCTGCCGTTCGCGCTGCGGGGGATCCGCCTGCACAAGGCCGGTGCCCGCAGCGTCAACGTCCACACCGTGCCCGGCGAGGACGGCGTCTCCCTCGCGCTCACCGGCGCGGACGGCGAACCGGTCGTCACGGTCGGCACCCTCGTCAGACGCCGCGTCACCGCCGACCAGCTCGACGCCGCGGCACAGCGCACCCGCCTGCTCCGCCCGGTGTGGAAGGCCGTGGAGCAGAGGCCGGCCTCCGTGGACCAGCAGCACTGGGCGTTCCTCGGCACCGATCACATCGGGGTCACCGGCGCCCTGAAGTCCGTCCGCCGCTCGTTCGACTCCTACGCCTCGCTCGCCGCGCTGGACGCCGCCCTCCGCAAAGGCGCACCGGCGCCCGACGTGGTCGTGGTGTCGTGCACGGACCAGGATTCGCCGGTGCGCTCGGCCGCCCAGCGCGCCCTCATGCTCGTACAGGAGTGGTCGGCCGACACACGCCTCGCCGGGGCCCGCCTCCTCCTGGTCAGCAGCGGAGCCGTCGCGGCCCACAGCCAGGAGGCGCTGTCCGACCTGCCGGGCGCCGCCGTGTGGGGACTGCTGCGCAGTGCCCAGTCCGAACACCCCGGCCGTTTCGTCCTGGTCGACGTCGACGACCCCGACGACTCGGGCCGCGCCCTCGTCGCCGCCGCGGCCTGCGACGAACCGCAGCTCGCCGTCCGCCACGGCGCCCTGTTCCGGCCCCGACTGGTCCGCTTCCCACCGCCCCGGCGCACGAACCTCACGGGCACGGTGGTCATCACCGGCGGCACCGGAGCGCTGGGCAGCCTGCTCGCCCGGCACCTGGTCGTCCGCCACGGCGTGCGGCACCTGGTCCTGCTCAGCCGCCGCGGCCCGGACGCACCCGGAGCCGCCGACCTGAGCGGCGAACTCACCGCGCACGGCGCCCGCGTCGACATCGTCGCCTGCGACACCTCCGACCGTACGTCGCTGGAAGGCGCCCTGGCCGACGTGCCGGCGCCCTCCGCCGTCATCCACACCGCCGGTGTGCTGTCCGACGTCACGGTCGACGCCCTGACCCCGCGCCGGCTCGACAAGGTCCTGCGGCCCAAGGCCGAGGCCGCGCTCCACCTCAACGACCTGATCCGGGACCCCGACTGCGCCTTCGTCATGTTCTCGTCCGTCACCGGCCTGATCGGCAACCCGGGACAGGCCAACTACGCCGCCGCCAACGCCGTTCTCGACGGGCTCGCCCACCGCCGGCGCACCCTCGGCCTGCACGGTCTCTCCCTCGCCTGGGGCTTGTGGGAGAGCGAGGGCGGTATGGGCTCCGGCCTCTCCGCCACCGACCTCATGCGCATCCGGCGCTCCGGCTTCGCGCCGCTCGGCCACGAGCAGGGCCTGGCGCTCTTCGACGCCGCGCTCGCCGCCGAGGAGGCGGTCCTCGCACCCGTACGACTGAACGAGGCGGCCCTCACCGGCAACGTCCCGCCCGTCCTCGCCGACCTGGCGCCCGCCGCCTCCACCGGCCCGGACACCCACCGGCTGCGCGCCCTGCTGGCAGATCTGCCCGAGTCCGAGCGCGACGCCGCCGTCCTGGAATCCGTCCGCGCGGTCGCCGCCTCGGTCCTCGGCTACGACAGCCCCGACGACATCGAGGCCGAGCGGGAGTTCGGCGCTCTCGGCCTCGACTCCATCGGCAATCTCGAACTCAGCCGCCGCCTGTCGACCGCCACCGAACTGCAACTCCCCGCGACCCTCGTCTTCGACCATCCGACCCCCGCGGCTCTGGCTTCCCACCTGCGGCGACTCCTCCAGGAGAACAAACAGTGAACACCGTTGTCGTCGGCGGCGGCGTGATCGGCCTGGCCACCGCGTGGCGAGCCGCGCGCCAAGGCCTCTCCGTCACCGTCATCGACCCCACACCGGCCGGCAAGACCTCCCACGTCTCGGGAGGCATGCTCCCGGCTGTCAACGAGCAGCTCTACGACCAGGAGGACCTCCGCCGCCTGTGCCTCGCCTCCCGCGCGCTCTACCCGACCTTCGTGGCGGAACTGGAGGAGTTCGCCCCCGCCGGGTTCCGGCGTGACGGCGTGCTGGACGCGGCCTTCGACGAAGACTCCCTGAACAGCCTCGACCGCCAGCAGGCCTTCCAGGAGTCGCTCGGCGTCCGCACCGAACGGCTCACCCCCGAGGAGTGCGCCGAGGTCCAGCCGGCGTTCGCCCCGACCGCGGGCGGCCTGCTGTCGCCCGACGAGGGCGCCGTCGACCCGCGCACCCTGAACGCCGCGCTGCTCACGGCCATCGACGCGCTGGGCGGCACCGTCGTCCGCAAGCGGGCCGTCCGCGTCGGGGACCACACCGTCGTCCTCGACGACGGCGACGAGGTCGCCTTCGACCGGCTCGTCCTCGCGGCCGGCTGCTGGACGCACCAGATCGGGGGGCTCCCCGAGAACGCTGTTCCGGAGATCCGTCCCGTCAAGGGCCAGATCCTGCGCCTGCACTCCGACCCGCCTCTGGTCAGCGTGGCCACCCGCGCCCTGTCCAAGGGCCGCTCCCTCCTCCTGATACCCCGCACGGACGGCGAGCTGGTGGTGGGCTCCACCTACGAGGAACGCGGCTACGACGAGACCGTCACGGCCGAGGGCACCCACGACCTGCTGACCCGCGCCGCCGAGATCGTCCCCGGCGTCGGCGCCCTCCGCTTCGCCGAGATGAGCGCCGGGCTCCGCCCCGCCTCACCCGACGAACTCCCGGTCATCGGCCCGAGCACCGTGCCCGACGTGTACCTGGCCGCCGGCCACTTCCGCATGGGCGTCCAGCTCGCTCCGGTCACCGCGGTGGCGATGGCCGCCTACCTCACGGACACCGCGCCGCTGGCGCAGGTACTGCCCTTCACCCCGCTGCGCTTCGGCTGACCTCACGGCAGCACAGCCCGACAACGCCCTCCCGCCGAACCGGCGGGAGGGCGTTCGCCGTTCGGGGAACCCGCGGGGCCCTGCCGTCGACGGGTGCGGGCCGTCGCGGGTCGAGCGCGCAGTTCCCCGCGCCCCTGGCGGAGCCCTGGTGCCCGCCGCCCTGGTGGGGC
>NZ_JBHXTO010000162.1:0-20827 GCF_042677425.1 Streptomyces sp. NPDC127119
CAGCGACCCGGGCGCGTACTCCGCCGGGAGTACGTGTGATCACCACGCTCGTAGGACGCCCCGCCGGGCCGTGGCGTCTAGCGTGGCGGGCATGGAAGAGCAGCGCACACGCCGGTGCGGCGGACCCCCCTGGGCCAGGGGCGGTCCACCGGGGAGCCGGTGGCACGGGCCCCCGTGGTGGAACCACCGCGGGGAGGAGGAAGAGGGCGGCGGCCACCCCCGGTGGCCGTGGCGTTCGACGCTGCTCCTCACCGTCTTCGTCATGGTCGGCAGCACCTTCGCCGCCGGGGCGCAGCCCGAGCGGGAGCCGCTCGACGCCCTCGCGCGGGCCCTGCTGCTCGGCGGCGCTCTGCTGCTCCTGTGGCGGCAGCGGTACCCGGTGGCGGTGCTGTGCGGCACCGCGGTCACGGCGCTCGTCTACTTCAGCGCGGGATACCCGTACGGACCGGTCTTCCTCACGGTCGCGCTCGCCTGCTTCAGCGCGGTCCTCGCCGGGCACCGACGGCTCGTCCGGGCCGTGCTCGGCACCCTGTGGACGGTGCATCTCCTGGTGGGTCACTGGCTCTACCGATGGCTGCCGCCGGACGGCGACCCGGCCTCCTCGTGGGGCGAGGAGATCGCCATCGCCGCATGGTTCGCGGCGATCCTCGCGGTCTCCGAGCTGGCCCGTGTCCGCCGGGAGCAGTGGGACCGCGACCGGGCGGAACGCCGGCAGGCGGCCAGGCGGCGGGCCGACGAGGAACGGCTGCGCATCGCCCGCGAACTGCACGACGTCCTGGCGCACAGCATCTCGGTCATCAACGTCCAGGCGGGAGTCGGCCTCGCGCTGCTCGACTCCGACCCGGAGCAGGCACGTACCGCGCTCACCACGATCAAGGCCGCGAGCAAGGAGGCGCTGGGGGAGGTGCGCCAGGTGCTCGACACGCTCCGCACGCCCGGGGACGCGCCCCGCGCTCCGGCGCCCGGCCTCGACCGGCTCCCCGAACTGGTGGAGCAGGCCGCGAGCGCCGGTCTGACCGTCGCCGTCGAGAACGGGAACTGGACCGGGAAGCTCTCGCCGGGCGCCGATCTCGCGGCCTTCCGCATCGTCCAGGAGGCGTTGACCAACGTCGTACGGCATTCCGGGTCGCGGCACGCGCGCGTGCGGGTCGACCGGACGGGCGGCGCCCTGCGGCTCCGTATCGACGACGACGGTCCGGCGACCGGTGAGGAAGCGGGGGGCAGTGGCAACGGACTGGCCGGAATGCGGGAGCGCGCGGCGGCGCTGGGTGGCACGATCGATGCCGGACCCCGGGAGGACGGAGGGTTCCGCGTGCTTGCCGTGCTGCCGCTGAAGAAGTCCCGCATCCCCGAGGAGGACCGGTGATCCGCGTACTGCTCGCCGACGACCAGTCTTTGGTCCGCGCGGGATTCAAGGCGCTGCTGGACGCCCAGCCGGACATCGAGGTGGCCGGAGAGGCCGCGGACGGGGCACAGGCCCTGCGGGCCGTACGTCAGCTGCGGCCCGACGTCGTCCTGATGGACATCCGTATGCCCGTGCTCGACGGCCTCGTCGCGACGCGCCGTATCACCGACGCGCCGGACCTGGCGGACGTCAGGATCGTCATGCTCACCACCTTCGAGCTCGACGAGTACGTCTTCGAGGCGATCCGTTCCGGGGCGTCCGGCTTCCTCGTCAAGGACACCGAACCGGAGGAACTGCTGCGGGCCGTCCGGGCGGTGGTCGAGGGCGACGCGCTGCTCTCGCCGGGTGTGACGCGCCGGCTCATCGCCGAGTTCGCGGCGCGTTCGAAGGAGCCGGCCGCGGCGGACGCGCTCGTCGAACTCACCGAGCGGGAGCGGGAGGTGATGGCGCTGGTCGGCATCGGACTGTCGAACGACGAGATCGCGCGGCGCCTGGTGGTGAGCCCTCTGACGGCCAAGACCCACGTCAGCCGCACCATGGTCAAGCTGGGCGCCCGCGACCGGGCCCAACTGGTCGTGCTGGCCTACGAGTCGGGGCTGGTCCGGCCGGGCTGGCTGGGCTGAGGTCCCTGCCGGAAGCGCATCAGCACCGAGATCACCCGTAGGAGGAAGAGAACGGCCGCGAGGCCCGTCCCGGCGACGAGGAGGACTTCCTCGACCGTCGTCGGCAGTTGGAAGAGCAGGGCGGGACCGGCCAGGACCCCGAACAGCACGGCCGCGGCGAACACGGCGCTGGCCAGGGCGTATCCGATCTCCACGGTGATCGCGTCCCGCTCGGACTGCGTCCGTTGCCCCCCGCTGTGTCCCATACGGGGAGTGTCACAGCTGGGGGTCCGGCGGGGCAAGGAGGCCCGCACTCGCGCGTGCACCCGATGCGGCTGCGTTACATGCCGATGCGGCAAAAGAGGTCCTTGCTAAGGTGCGGCCATGGCGGCTGTGGAGAAGGCCGAGCAGGTGCTCGTGGACCGATGGCGCGACATCCTCGCGGTGCACGCGCGCACACTGTGCGAACTCGACCGCGCACTGCACCGACACGGCCTGGGCGCCAGCGACTTCGAGGTGCTCGACGTACTGGCCGCGGGCGCGTCGGCGGACGGCGGGAACGCGTACCGCGTCCAGGAGATCGCCGAGCGGGTGCATCTGAGCCAGAGCGCCCTGTCCCGGCTGATCGGCCGCCTGGAGAAGGACGGCCTCGTGGAGCGCTGCATGTGCCCCGAGGACCGGCGGGGCGTCCGCGTCTCCCTCACGGTGAAGGGACGCACCCTGCACCGTGAGGTCCTGCCGCTCCAACGGGCCGTGCTGGGGCGGATGTTGGCGGGCGGGTCGGACTCGCGGGACTGACCGGCGCCCGCCGGAGGCGTGGTCCTGCCGGGGTGCCCCTGCCGAGTGTTCCTACCGGGTGGTCGAGTCCCCGGAACCCTCGTCGAAGCTCGCGAAGTAGGCCGCGGCCATGTCCTTGTCGGCGTGACCCTGCGCGGCGGCCCGCTCGAAGCGTTCGGCGCTCGCCGCCGCGACGTCGAGGCGGACCCCGTGCTGCTCACCGGCCTCGACGATGAGCCGGGCGTCCTTGCCCGCGGTGGACACGGCGAACGCGGCGGGTGACAGCCGGTCCTCCAGGATGAGGGCGCTCTTGGCGTGCAGATACCCCATGTCGAGCGGGCCGCCGGCGATGGCGTCGAAGAAGCTCTGCGGTTCCACGCCCAGCGCCTTGGCCAGGGCGAGGGTCTCGCCGGTCGCGCTGGTGGCGGCGATGACCCAGCTGTTGGCGACGAGCTTGAGACGGGTGGCGCTGCCCGCGGCCCCGTCCTCGCCGGTCCACACCGTACGGGCGCCGACCGCGTCGAAGACCGGTGCCACGGTGTCCCGGCCGTCGCTCGGACCGGCGGCCAGCACGAGCAACTGCCCCGCCTCGGCGGGCTGTCGGGTGCCGAGCACGGGCGCGTCGTAGAAGACGAGGCCCTTCTCCCGGGCGAACTCGGCCAGTTGGCCGACGCCGTCGATGCCCGCGGTCGTCGACTGGATCCACGACGTGCCCGCGCGCAGGGCGGGCGCGGCCTGCCGCATCACGTCGAGCGCGGCAGGACCGTCGTACAGCATGGTCAGCACGACGTCTGCGCCCTCCACGGCCTCGGCGGGCGTCCCGGCGATGTATGCACCGTCGGCGGCGAGCGGTTCGGCCTTGTCCCGGCTGCGGTTCCAGGCCCGGACGCCGTGCCCGGCCCGCGCGAGGTTACGGGCCATCGCGGCCCCCATGATCCCGGTGCCCAGGACACTGACAGTGAGTTTGTCGGTCATGACATCAACTTTCCTATTGGTTCCGTGCGGGGGATACCCACTCTGCCGACCATCCTGGCCCTTAACAGTCAGCCCTGATCAGTAACTCACCAACAGGAGTCAGTGGCTCTCGGGGCTCGCGGGACGTAGTTAAGTTGGCCGTTTCCGCATCGTCCTGGGGGCCGCACTTGAGAACCGCACTCTGGATGGTCCTGGCGACCCTGCTCACCTACGTCACCGGGACCGGCCTCTACAACGCGGCCCGCAGTGACGACAGGGAGACCCTGATCGGCAACATGCTCCTGAGCTGGTCCGTCGGGTGGTACGCGGTCAGCAGTTGGCGCCGTGCGTACGGTTCGACGCGTCGGCGCGCACCGTGGGCCGACACGGGAGCGAATGGTGCAAGTGTTTCTCTCGGAATGGCCAAGAGTGGTTCAACAGCTGCTCAGGATTGAGCAACCCGAACAGAGGGGCGGCGGGGCGGACGTACGTTCCCCTCCGTGATCTCTGACCCAGCACCTCACGTAGCCGCCGGAGCGACGACCCCCGCCCGGCGCTCCCTCCTGCGTGCCGCCCTCACCGGGACCGCGGTTCTCGGCGCGGGACTGACAGTCGGCTCCGGATCGGCGACCGCCGCGGCGCCCGTCGCGCGCAAGCGGCCCACCACCGCCGAAGAGGCCCTGCGGGAGCTGTCGGCGGGCAACCGTCGCTGGCGCACCTTCCGTGAGAAGCATCCCGACGAGACCCCCGCCGTCCGGCAGGCGCTGACGACCGGTCAGCACCCCTTCGCGCTCCTGCTCGGCTGCATCGACTCCCGGGTGCCTCCGGAGCTGGTCTTCGACCAGGGCCTCGGCGATCTCATGACCGTCCGCAGCGCGGGCCAGGTTCTCGACGAGGCCGTGCTCGGCAGCCTCGCCTACGGGGTGCTCGAACTGGGCATCCCGCTGCTCATGGTGCTCGGCCACCAGTCGTGCGGCGCCGTGAAGGCGACGGTCGAGGCGGACGAGTCGGGTGAGGAACTGCCCCGCCACATCCAGTACCTGGCCGACCAGATCAGCCCGGCCATCGACCGCACCGAGGAGGGCGACGCCCGCGTCGACGCGACGATCGACGCCAACATACGGCTCATCCGTTCTCGGCTCGCGGCGGAGCCCGATCTCGCCGCCAAGGTGGACTCGGGGGCGCTGCGGATCGTCGGCGCCCGCTACGAACTGACCACCCAGCTCGTGCACCGCGTCGGCTGAATGCCATGACGCCGGTCGCCCCGGCCGACACGGCCGCAGGTCCGAGCCCTTCCAAAGGTTCGGACCTGCGACTCGGACCGGCACCGCCGACCCACGGCCGGGCGGGCGGTGCGAGCGTGCGGACCTTCGTCGCGGCGCGTGCGCACTACCGGCGCGGGCGGCCCTCGTCGTCGTCCTCGATGCCGTCGGTGGCGATCCGTTCCTTGCGGACCTGACCCGTGACGGTCTCCTCCTCGGTGACCTCCTCGGTGCTCAGCCGCACCCGCTCCACCGGAACGGTCTCGGTCTCCACGACCGGGCGTTCGGCGTGCAGCGTGACCTCGTGCTCGGCCTCGGAGATCTCCGCGCCCGACAGGGCGTCGCCCACGTTCGCGTCCGTGATGGGCTCGCGCACGACGCGTGCCTCCTCGTGGCGCAGGGGTACCGTCTGCTGGACCTCCTCCGTCACCACGTACTTGCGCAGTCGCGCCCGCCCCGCCTCGTACCGCTCGGTGCCGACGTGCATGTGCTCCTCGGACCGGGTCATCGCCTCGTCCTGGGGCGTGGCCATGTCCCTTGCCGTGGTGCCGGCTGCGGCGGTGGTCCCGGCGGTGCCGGAGTGCGCCCAGCCGTCTCCGCCGGGCTGGTTCGCCTGCTGCCACGCGTTGTCCCAGGCGATGCCGTAGTGCTCGTACAGCCGGACCTCCTCCGACTCTGACAGATGGCCGCCGCTGTCGACGTCGACGTTGGGGGCGTCCTTGACCATGCCCTTGGCGTAGGGCACCTCAAGGTGGTCCTCGACCATGACCGCTTCCCGGATCGGCACGAACGACTCGCTGGTGCCGAAGAAGCCGGTCTTGATGCTGACCCATTCCGGACGGCCGGTCGCATCGTCGAAGAAGACGTGGCTCGCGTCCCCGATCTTGCTGCCCTCGGCGTCGTACACGGGATGTTCCAGTACTGCCGGTATCTGCTCCTGGGTGATCATGCTTCAGCACCCTCCTTCTTGGTCCGGTGTGCTGTCCGGGTCACCGCGACAGAAGGCGTGAAACATAGTAAAAGCGGACAATAGATATAGAAAAGGCAACTACTGTGCGGCCGGCTCGGGCCTCGCACGGACGCGGGTGAAGAGTTTCCGCAGCAGGGGCCAGATCAGCAGCAGGGCCGTCACCGCGTACACGGTCACCGAGAAAGGCGTGTTGACCAGCCCCGACACGCTGCCGTCGCTGATCTGCAGGGCGCGCCTCAGCTGTTGCTCGGCGTTGGGGCCGAGGATGACGCCGATGACGGCGGGCAGCACCGGCAGACCGTACCTCCGCATGCCGAAGCCGATCAGCCCGATGATCAGCAGGATCACCAGGTCGATGACCTCGCCGCCGACCGCGTACGCGCCGACCGCCGCGAAGAACAGGATGCCCGCGTACAGATACGGGCGCGGGATGCGCAGCAGTTTCGCCCAGACCGGGGCCAGCGGGAGGTTGAGGGCGAGCAGGAGGACCATGCCGACGAAGAGGGAGGCGATCAGGCCCCACACCAGGTCCGGCTCACGCTCGAAGAGGAGCGGGCCCGGCTGGATGCCGTACTGCTGGAACGCCGCCAGCATCACGGCCGCGACCGCCGTCGTCGGCAGACCGAGCGTCAGCATGGACACCAGCGTGCCCGCCGCGGAGGCCGACGCCGCCGACTCCGGCCCCGCCACCCCCTCGATCGCGCCCTTGCCCCAGTCGTCCTTGTGCTTCGACAGGCGCTTCTCCGCGGCGTACGACAGGAACGTGGGGATCTCCGCGCCGCCCGCCGGGATCGCGCCGAAGGGGAAGCCGATCAACGGCCCGCGCAGCCAGGACTTCCAGGTCCGCCGCACGTCGTCGCGGCCCAGCCAGGGCCGGCCCACCGGGATCGGCTCGCCCGGGCTGCGCCGCAGATGCGCCGCCACCCACAGGGCCTCGCCGATCGCGAACAGGCCGACCGCCACGATCACCACGTCGATGCCGTCGGCGAGTTGCAGCGAGCCGAAGGTGAGCCGCTGCTGGCCGGTCATCTGGTCCAGGCCGACGAGGCCGAGGGTCAGGCCGATGAGCAGGGACGCGAGACCTCTGATCCGAGACGAGCCCAGCACCGACGTCACCGCGATGAACGCAAGCACCATGATGGCGAAGTAGTCCGGCGCGCCGATGTCCACCGCCAGGTCCGCGACCGTCGGGGCGAGCGCGACCAGCAGGAGCGTACCGATCAGACCGCCCGCGAAGTGGCCGATGGCGGCGGCGGCGAGCGCCTGCGCGCCCCGCCCCGCCTTGGCCATCGGGTTGCCCTCCATGGCCGCGACCACGGCGGCGCTCTCACCGGGCGTGTTCAGCAGGATCGAGGTGGTCGAACCGCCGAACATCGCCCCGTAGTAGATCCCCGCGAACATGATGAACGCGCCGATCGGTTCGAGTCCGTACGTCACCGGCAGCAGCAGCGCGACGGCCATCGCGGGCCCGATGCCGGGCAGTACGCCGATCGCGGTGCCGAGCAGCACACCGAGGGCGGCCCACAGCAGATTGACCGGTGTGAGGGCCGTACCGAAGCCGTGCATCAGGGAGTTGAGGGCGTCCATGTCACAGCACTCCCATCAGCGGGCCGCCCGGCAGCGGTACTCCGAGCAGATTGTTGAAGACGGCGTACGTGACGAGGGAGAGGGTGGCCGCGATCAGCGGGTCCTTGTCGAGGCGGCGGCTGCCCAGCGCGAAGGCGGCGCCCCAGAAGAGGAGGGCGCCCGCGACGGGGAAGCCGAGCGGTTCGATGAGGACGGCCGAGCCGAGGAACACCCCGGCGAGCAGCAGCACCGTGCGCCAGTCTGCCGGTTCGGACAGGTCGACGTCCTCGCCGCCCTCCGCCTCGCCGTGACCGCCGCGCAGCACGTCGACGGCGAGCAGCGCGGCGATCACGAGCAGCCCGATGCCGACCACGATCGGGACGGTCTTCGGTCCGACGGGGCCGCGCTGGGTGATGTCGACGTCCATGGTGAGCGCGTCGGTCAGGACGAGTACGCCGAGCGCCAACAGCAGCACGCAGACGCCGAGTTCGGAGTGCTCCCGCAGCCAGGCGCGGCGCGAGTCAGCGGGCGGCGGGGGCGTCGGCGGGGTGGGCGGCGTCCCGGGGACGTCGGTGGTCTGCGTCGTCACAGTCCCAGCTCCTTCAGCACCGACACCACGCGCTTGTCCTGGGAGTCCAGGAAGTCGCCGAACTTCGCACCGGTCAGGAACGCGTCGTCCCAGCCGTTCGTCTCCAGGGACTTCTGCCACTCGGGGGAGTCGTGCAGCTCCTCGACGAGGCGTACGAGCTTGTCGCGTTCGGCGTCGGACAGGCCCGGCGGGGCCACGATGCCGCGCCAGTTGGTGAAGTCCACGTCGTAGCCGGACTCCTTGAGCGTGGGCGCGTCCAGCTCGCCGACCCGCTCGGGGCCGGTGACCGCGAGCACCCGCAGCTCGCCCGCCTTGATCTGGTCGAGGTACTCGCCGACGCCGGACACCCCGAAGGCGACCTTGCTGCCGAGGATCGACGCGAGCAGCTCACCGCCGCCGTCGAAGGGGATGTAGTTGACGTCCTTCGGGGCGATGCCCGCGGCCTTCGCCATCAGCATCGGCGCGAGATGGTCGGGCCCGCCGGGCGAGGATCCGCCGCCCACGGGCAGCTTGCCGGGATGCGCCTTCCAGGCGTCCACGAGCTGGTCGACCGACTTGTACGGGGAGTCCTTGGAGACCACGACGACGTCCTGCTCCTCGGTGAGCCGGGCGATCGGGGTGGTGTCGGCGAGCGTCTTCGGCGCGTCGTTGGAGCGCACCGCGCCCACCACGCCGAGTCCCATCGACATGGCGAGCTTGCCGTTGCCGTGCTCGCTCACCAGCCGGCTCAGCCCGACGGTGCCTCCGGCGCCCGGCAGGTTGAACACCTCGATGTTGTGGGTGAGTTCGGCGTCCTCGGCGTTCTTCGCGGCCGTACGGGCCGTGATGTCGTAGCCGCCGCCGGGCGTGTTCGGGACCATGAAGCGCAGACCGGGGATCTGGGTGCCGGTCTCGGCGCCACTGCCGGTCGTGAGCAGCGGAGGTCCCACGAGCAGGAGCACGGCGGCCCCGAACAGGGCGAGGGGAGTGCTCGGGCGCACGGGTTCCACCACCTGTACATGAGATGCGGGGGAGGGGCGTCCCCGTACTGGAGCCGGGGGGATACGGGGACGCCCTGGAATGGGGGGAGGGTGACGTGGGCCACATATTGCCCGTGTGCCGGGACTCTGTCTCTCTTCCGGAACCAACGGAGGTTGTGGTCTTTGTGTCAGCCCCGGTCTCCTCCCTTTTCCCGGTCGCGGGCGCGGGCCATGATGGTGCGACCCGGCAGCCGAGCCGTTCGGCACCGTGTCATCGCCGTGTCAGCGCCGTTCAGCACGAGAGATTGAGTCCGTCGTGGTCGCCGCCTTCCGTCGCCAGACCCTCGCGGGCGAGATGCTGGTGCTCCAGCTCGGCATCGTCGTGGTGGTGCTGGTGGCCGTCGCGGCGGTCTCCCTCAGACAGTCGGAGACGACCTTCAACCGTGTCGAGGGCCGCCGGGTCATCGCGCTCGCCGAGCAGCTGGCCGCGAACCCCCTCACCCGCAGCCAGCTGGTGCAGTCCGCGCCGCAGCAGACCCTCGCGCCGCTGGTGAACTCCACGCAGACACAGTCCGGGGTCACCTCGGTGACGGTCGCCGACGCGAACGGCCGGATCGTCAGCTCCACCGATCCCACGGCGGTCGGCGGCCGGCTCTCCCTCGGCGAGGGCGTCGCCGAGGGGCGCGGCTGGTCCGGCTCGCTGACGCTGGCCGGCAGCCGCGAACTCGTGGCCCAGGTGCCGGTGCTCGGCGCGACGCAGGAGAACCTCGGAGAGCCCCTGGGCACGGTGATGATCGGCGAGGCGGACCCGACGGCGTGGCAGCGGCTGAGCGGGGCGTCCTCGTACCTCCTCGCCTATCTGGGCATCGCCAGCGGGCTCGGCCTCATCGGCTCCTGGCTGCTGGCCCGGCGCGTCAAACGGCAGACCCTCGGCCTGGAACCCCGCGAGATCGCCGGCCTCGCCGAGCACCGTGAGGCGATGCTGTACGGGATCGCCGAGGGCGTGATCGCCCTGGATCCGCAGCACCGGCTCACGCTGGCCAACGACATGGCCCGGCGCCTGCTCGCCCTTCCCGCGGACTGCGTGGGCCGCAGTCTCGCCGAACTCGGCATCGAGGGACGGCTGCGGGACGTCCTGGCGGGGGACCGGAAGGGCGCGGCGGGTACGGGGAGCGGGCGCGGCGACCTCGGTGACCACGGCGGTGGTGGGGAACGCGACGAGGTCGTCGTCCTGCACGGCCGGGTGCTGGTGATGAACCGGATGACCGTCACCAAGGACGGCCGCCCGCTCGGCTCGGTCACCACGCTGCGGGACCGTACCGAACTGGCCCGGCTGGAACGGGAGATCGGCTCCTTCCGCAGCTCCTCGGAGCTGCTGCGCGCGCAGGCCCACGAGTTCGCCAACCAGCTGCACACCATCTCGGGGCTGATCCAGATCGGTGAACAGGACGAAGTCGTGCGCTACATACGGGGGTTGAACCAGCGCCGCCAGTCGCTGGACGTCACCCTCAGCCGCCGTGTCCGCGACACCGCGGTCGCCGCCCTGCTGATGGCGAAGGCCTCCCTGGCCGCCGAACGGAAGGTCAGCCTGCGGATCTCGGACGCGACCGCACTCGACCGGCTCACCCCGGAGGACGCCGCCGATGTGGCGACGGTGGTCGGCAACCTCGTCGACAACGCCGTGGACGCCGCGTCCGTCGCGGCGACGGGCCGTGCTCCCCAGGGCCGTGAGGCACCCGACGGCCACGAGGCACTCGCCGGCCACGAGGCATGGGTCGAGGTCGAACTGCGGCAGGATGCCTCCAGTGTGGAGATCGTGGTCCGCGACTCGGGTCCCGGCGTCGCTCCCGAACTCGCCCGGGAGGTGTTCTCGCACGGCTTCACCACCAAGGCCGCCCAGGAGGGCGAGCGCGGGATCGGCCTGGCGCTCACCCGGCTGGTCTGCGAGCGTCACGGCGGAGAGATCTCGGTGACCAACACCCCCGACGGGGCGATGTTCACCGCACGCATGACCGTCAGCCACCTCACCGACGCGGTGGCGGAAGGAGCGACACGATGAACGGGGCGCCCGGAGGGGCAGATACGACCGCGACGACCGCGACGGCCGAATCGGCCGACACGGCTGACACGGCCGAGAGAGCCGACAGGTCCGACCGGTCAGACAGATCCGACAGATCCGACTCGATCGACGTACTCGTGGTCGACGACGACTTCATGGTGGCCCGGGTGCACCGCGCCTTCGTCGACCGTGTCGAGCCGTTCCGGGTCGTGGGGGTCGCCAGCACCGGCGAACAGGCCGCCCGCGCGGTCGACGAACTGCACCCCGACCTCGTCCTGCTCGACCTGTACCTGCCGGACGTCTTCGGGCTCGACGTGATCCCCCGGCTGCGTACCGCGGGACACGACTGCGACGTCATGGTCATCAGCGCGGCACGCGAGACCGACGCGGTCCGTGGTGCCGTCCGGCACGGCGTGGTCGACTACCTGCTCAAACCCTTCGAGTTCGACGACCTGCGGGCCCGCCTCGAGCGGTACGCGGTCCAGCGCGGCCGGGTGCTCGCCACCGTCGTGCACGGCCAGGCCGATGTCGACCGGGTGCTGGCCGGAGCAGCCGCGCCCGCCTCGGCGCCCGCCACCCTGCCCAAAGGTCTGAGCGTGGAGACGGCCGCGCTGATCGAACGCACCCTGAGAACCGCGCAGGACACCCTGTCCGCCGCCGAGTGCGCGACCCTGGCCGGCATCTCCCGCGTCAGCGCCCGCCGCTACCTGGAGCACTTCCACTCGATCGGCAACGCGGAGGTGACCCTGCGCTACGGAGCAGCGGGCCGCCCCGAACGCCGCTACCGCTTCCGCGACCACGGACGGCCGGACCGCCGGCCGGACCGCCGGCCTGACGCACGGCCGGGCGACGAGGCACGAACCTAGGTCCACTTCGTGGGTGTCACGGACGACATCGCCGAGGACCGTCTCGGGGTCGTCGACACCCGCGAGACGGGTGAAGCCGAGGGCGTACGCGCGCAGCCGGGGATGCCGGGCGGACAGGAAGGGCCCCAACTCCCTGTTGAGCAGGGGCACCGCCAGGTACTCCACCGTGTGTCCACCCGCCCTCGCCTTCGAGGGACGGCCCACCTTGAGTGTTTCCAACAGGCCCGCGACGGCCCCGATGACGACGGCCCCGATGACAATCGCGACCGCCACCCGTGCGATGCGCGATGACGGCGCGTGACCCGTCCCGCCCCCGTCCGCCCTATCGGCGTGCGCTGTCATCCTCCAGGGCCACGGCCAGCACGAGCGCGGCACTCGCCGCGCAGTCGATCCTGCCCTCCCGGACCGCCGACAGGGCCTCTTCCAACGGGATGTGATGGATCCTCAGGTCCGCCTCGAAGGGGTCAGGGGCGGCTGTTCCCGGCGTGAGCCCGGTCGCCCGCCACAGATGGACCCGGGCGGGCGTCAACGCGGGCAGGGGCTGCGGCGCACCCCGCTTCGACCAGTCGCCGCCGAAGTAGCCGGTCTCCTCGGCGAGTTCCCGGCGGGCGGCCGTGCCGCTGTCCTCGTCGTCGGGTTCGACGGACCCGCCGGGAAGCTGCCACATCGGCCCGCTGAGGTAGTGGTACTGCTCGACCACGAGGAGACATCCGTCCACCAGCGCGGCCACCCGCACCTGGTCCGCCACGTCCACCCAGTCGTAGTGCCCCGCCCGTCCGTCCGGCAGCGTGACCTCGTCCCGGTACGCGGTCAGATGCGAGGCGGCGTGCACCCGCGTGCGGCTGTGCCGTAGCCAGGGTCCTCGGTGTTCGCCGTCGTCCATGGCCGGTGCCCGCCCCTTCGTGCCGCCTTCAACTTTCCGTCTTCATCGTTCCGTCCTCCGGTGGTGTCGTCCTCCCCGGGCCGTCACACCCTGACGACCCCGACGCCCGCCTCCTCGAAGCGGTCCACCGTTTCCTGGTCCGCCGCCGCGTCCGTGACCAGCGTGTCCACCGAGGCCGCCGGGCAGATGCGGGCGAAGGCCCGCTGGCCCAGTTTGCTGGAGTCGGCGGCGACGATCACCCGCTCGGCGCGCTCGCACAGCAGGCGGTTGATCGCGGCCTCCGCCTCGTCGGTCGCCGCGGCGCCATGGGTGACGTCGAAGGCGACCACGCCGAGCACGGCCACGTCGAGGGAGATCTGGCCGAGGACGCCGTCGGCGAGCGGGCCGACCAGCTCGTACGACTGCGGTCGGGCGACGCCACCGGTCAGCACGATCTTGAACTGGGGGCGTACGACCAGTTCGCCGGCGATGTTGAGGGCGTTCGTGACGACGGTCAGGGCCGGGGAGCCGGTGGCGAGGTCGCTGTGCACGGCCAGGGCGCGTGCCACCTCCGTGGTGGTCGTGCCCCCTGTCAGGCCCACCACCTCGCCGGGGGCCACGAGATCCGCCACGGCCTTCGCGATGCGCTGCTTCTCCGAGGCGCGGCGGGCGGTCTTGTAGCGAAGCGGCAGCTCGTACGACACCCCGTGCACGACCGCGCCGCCCCGGGTGCGTACGAGCATCTGCTGTTCCGCGAGCTGGTCGAAGTCGCGCCGGATCGTCGCGGCCGACACCGCCAGGTCGGCCGCCGCCTCCTCGACATCGAGCCGGCCGCGCTCGACGAGCAGTTCCAGCAGCGCCTGCCAGCGGGCGTCGCGCGACATCCGCACTCTCCGTCCATCGATCGTCACAGAGATCGTGACAGTGACCGTTCTCGACCGTCCTCTGATCTTGCGGTGACTTTAACGCACATTGTTCACCGCGGAATGCTTGATTGTGCTCGAAAACTCGCTATATCTTGCACGAACAAGCATTTCATCATCGGGAGGCCGCGGCGTGAGCCATGTCGAGAACGAACTGAAGTCCCAGCCCGAGTGCTGGGTGCGGGCCGCCGGGGAGGCCGCGGAGCACGCGGCCGTGCTGCCCGCGCCGGGTGAGCGCGTCGCGCTGGTCGGCTGCGGCACCTCGTGGTTCATGGCGCAGGCCGTCGCCGCCCTGCGCGAACAGGCCGGGCAGGGCGAGACCGACGCCTTCGCCGCGTCCGAGTTCCCGTACGGCCGCCCGTACGACCGGGTGGTCGCCCTGACCCGCTCCGGCACCACCACGGAGGTGCTCGACCTGCTCGGCCGGCTGAAGGGGCGCACCCGCACGGTGGCGATCACCGCGGATCCGCGGACTCCCGTGACGGAAGCGGCCGACGACGTCGTCGTACTCGACTACGCCGACGAGAAGTCGGTCGTGCAGACGCGGTTCGCGACCACCGCGCTCACCCTGCTGCGCGCCCATCTCGGCCTGCACACCGACGCCGTGGTCGCCGACGCCCGCACCGCGCTGGCCGAGCCGCTGCCCGAAGGGCTCGTCGACTGCACGCAGTTCACCTTCCTGGGGCGCGGCTGGAGCGTCGGGCTCGCGAACGAGGCCGGGCTGAAGATGCGCGAGGCCTCCCTGGCGTGGACCGAGGCCTACCCGGCGATGGAGTACCGGCACGGCCCGATCAGCGTCACCACCGCGGGCACCGCGACCTGGATGCTGGGCGACGCTCCCGAAGGACTGGCCCAACAGGTCCGCGACACCGGGGCGTTGTGGGTGGCGGGCGGCCTCGACCCGCTCGCCGAACTCGTCCGCGCCCAGCGCCTCGCCGTGGCCGTCGCCGCCGCACGAGGACTCGACCCCGACGAGCCCCGTCACCTCACGCGCTCGGTCGTCCTCGGCGAGCCCGCCACCACGCCCGTCACGCCCTGAAGGACCGTCCATGCCCCTCGTAGCAGCCGGTGAGCTGGTCTCCCGGGCGGCAGCCGCCCGAACCGCCGTCGCCGCGTTCAACGTCATCACGCTGGAACACGTCGAGGCCGTCGTCGCCGGCGCCGAGGCGGCGAACGCGCCCGTCATCCTCCAAGTCAGCGAGAACGCGGTGAAGTTCCGCCGCGGACGGCTGCTCCCGCTGGCCCGCGCCGCCGCCGCCACGGCCGAATACGCCGCCGTACCCGTCGCGTTGCACCTCGACCACGTGCAGAGCGACGAACTGCTCCGGCAGGCGGCGGACGCCGGCTTCGGTTCCGTCATGTACGACGCCGCCCACCTGCCCTATGCCGAGAACCTCGCCGCCACCCGGGCCGCCGCGGACTGGGCGCATGCCCAAGGCCTGTGGATCGAGGCCGAGTTGGGTGAGGTCGGCGGCAAGGCAGGGCAGCCCGCCCTGGACGCCCACGCGGCGGGGGCCCGTACGGACCCGGCCGAGGCCCGCTCCTTCGTCGCCGACGCGGGAGTGGACGCCCTGGCCGTGGCCGTCGGCAGCACGCACGCCATGACGACCCGCACCGCCGCCCTCGACCACGACCTCCTCAAGCGACTCACCGCCGCCCTCGACGTGCCCCTCGTCCTGCACGGCTCGTCCGGTGTCCCGGACACCGAACTGCGGGCGGCCGTCACCGGCGGCATCGCCAAGGTGAACGTGGGCACCGCCCTGAACATCGCGATGACGGACGCGATCAGGGAGTTCCTGACCGCGCACCCCGAGGCGGTGGACTCACGCAAGTACCTCGTGGTGGCCCGTGAGGCCATGGCGGAGGCGGTGACCCGGATCATCGCCGTACTGGACGCCCGCTGACCAGCTCACGCGTCCACTGACCCGCTCACCCGTCCACCGACCCGGCCGCCGGACCGCTCATGCCCGGCCCGTCCGACCGCAGGTCGACGAGTTTCTCGAAGAAGAACTCGTGCTTCAGGAACGACACGTCGTACTCGCCACCCGGGTACGGCGGGATCAACTGGGCCGCCTGGAACAGCCGCCAGCCGTCCCGCAGCGCCTCCACGCCCGACGCGTACGGGGGCTCGTCGCTGTCCCCGGTGGTGGGTGACGTGCGACCCGTACCGTCGTACACCGACCAGCCGACCACCGGGGAGTCCAGCGCCGACGTGCCCAGATAGAGGACCAGCACCTGCTGACGGACGCTCATACAACCTCCTCCTGAGGGCGGTTGGAGACGCGGGTGACCCAGTGCTCCAGGTCGAACGACGCGTCGCCCGTGAGCGAGCGCCACAACAGCACGCGGTTGTACAGCTCCAGCCGACCGGTGGCGGGCTCGTACCAGGGGAACGTCGTCGAGAGTTCCGCGGCCACCCGGGGGTCGGCGAGGTCGGAGGTGTCCCACAGCCGACGCTGCCGTACCGCCGGGTTGAAGCGGATCTTGAACATGTACCGCATGCCGTCACTGTCGTTGCGCCGCCCGCCGTGCCAGAGGCCGTGGTGCAGAAACACCACGGTGCCCGCCGGGCAGACCAGCCGCGACTGCCCGAGCAGGTTCTGGTAGCGGCCGGTGTCCGACTCGTTCGTACGCCGCAGATGGCTGCCCGGCACGCTCAGGGTGCCGCCCATGTCCAGGGTGACGTCCTGCGGGTAGTACATCAGCTGGACGTCGAAGGCGTCCGTGCGGACGTCGATGATCGCGTCGCCGTGCAGCGGCTGGGCCGACCCCTCGTGGGGCTCGCGGACGTGCACCGCGTGATGGTCGACGAGCGGGCCGGGCCCGACGAGACCGCGCAGCACCCCGGCCACCGCCGGGACATCGAGCAGCCGTCGCACCAAGGAACCCTCGGGATAGGCGTCCGCCACCGTGCTGCCGTACGGCACATCGGGTACGCCGTGTTCGAGGAAGCCGATCGCCTCGGCGTTCAGTTCCGCCGGGACCACCGCGTCCAGCCGCAGCGAGCCGTGGGCCACGAAACGGGCCATCCGGACCGAGTCCAGCAGAGGAGGGTGTCCGGGGTCTTCCGGGAGGCGCTCGGGATGCGTCATGCACCGACCGTACGGAGCCGGGGCCGCCGCGCGCGTTGGTCCGTTTCACCACCGCTGGTAGTTTTTCACCATGCGGGAGACGACCATCCACCTCGGCGAGCCGCCCGTCGTGGCCAACGCGGGCGTCGGTGTGCACGGCGTCGCGAGCCGCACGGATGTCTTCCGGCTGCCCGAGCTGTGGCAGCTGCACCTGTACCAGTACGAGGCCGAGCTGACCGTCGACGGCACACCGCACCGCATCCGGCCCGGCCGGGTCAGCCTCGTACCGCCGGGCGCTACCGTCCGCTACCGCTACCAGGGCCGCTCGGAACACCTGTACGCACACCTGCGCATCGCCGCCGCCGGGGAACCGCGGACCGTGCCAGTACTGCAGGACGCCGGAGCCGAACTCCCCATGCTGACAGGCCTGTTGCTCCAGGCGGTGGCCTCCGCGCCGGGCGAGCCCGAGCGCACCAGGGCCGAGATCTGGACCGTGCTGTGGCGTATCGCCCAGCTGGCTCCGGCCGCCGAACGGCCCGGCACGCATCCGGCCGTCACCGCCGCCATGGCGTACATCGAGGGCAACCTCGCCGCCCCGCTCACCGTGCCCGCGGTGGCCCGCGCCGCGGGCGTCTCGCACAACCATCTGACCCGGCTCTTCCGCGCCACGACCGGCGCCACCGTGGTCGCGTACATCCGCCGCCGCAGGCTCGACCGCGCCCGGCATCTGCTGCGGGCCTCGACGCTGTCCATCCCCGCGGTCGCCGCGTCGGTCGGCATCCCCGACCTGCAGGCCTTCAACAAGGCCTGCCGACGCGAACTCGGCGCGTCACCGCGCGCCCTGCGCGGCGAGACCGCTGCTACTGCTGCGCCTGCTTGACGGCCTTGAGGACCACGAACTTCGCGTCGCTCGCGACCAGTTCGCTGTTGCCGAAGAGACGCCGCAGCTTCACGTGATAGCCCAGATGGCGATTGCCGACCACCCACAGCTCCCCGCCCGGCCGCAGCGCGCGGCGCGCCCCGACGAACATCCGCCACGCCGTCGCGTCGGTCGTCGCCTGGTGCGAGTGGAAGGGCGGGTTGGTCAGGACCAGGTCGACGCTGTCCTCCGGAACACCGTTCAGACCGTCGTCGACCCGGAACTCCGCCTTGCCGTGCTCGGCCGTGTCGTCGGTGTTCACCCGGTACGTCGCCTCCGCCGAGGCCACCGCCTGGTACGACTCGTCGACGAACAGCACCTCGGACTCCGGCCGCGCCAGTGCCACCGCGGTACCGACGACACCGTTCCCGCAGCCCAGGTCCACGACACGCCCGGCCTCCCGCCCGTACGGCAGGTGCTGCAGGAAGAACCTGGTGCCGATGTCCAGGCGCTCGGCGCAGAAGACGCCCGCCTCGTTGACGACCGTGCGGCCGGAGACGGGACCGACACCGTCGGGCAGCGTGTAACTGAGCGGCCAGGGGTTCGCCGACGGCACGATCCCGGGATTCGGCGTGCAGAAGATCAGCCGGGCCTTCTTCTCGGCCAGCGACGTCCGCGTCGGTCCGATGATCCGCTCGAACAGCTTGAGCGTCGAGGTGTGGATCTCCTTGACCATGCCGGTGCCGACCACGACCGTCCCCTCGTGCACGGACGGTGCCAGCCGCCGCAGCTGGTCCTCCAGCAGCGCGAGGCTCTTGGGCACGCGCACCAGCAGCACGTCGACACGCTCGGGCACCGCGTCCTGCGTGGTGAGAAGGCGTACGGATCCGTCGTCCGCGCCGTTGCGCGCCAGATTGGCGCGGGTCGCCTCCCGGGTCAGGAACGAGTCGGTGATCTGCACCGGCGCATGCGCCTGGAGGGCCGTGCTGAGGGCACCCCAGCGGTCACCGACCACGACGACCGTGCCGTCGAGCGCCTGCCCGCTGTCCGCGAGATGCTTCAGCAGGTACTCGTCGGAGGCGTCCCACGCACGGAGCTGGTCACGGGAGTCCTCGGGGAAGCGCGCCAGCATCAGCTCGGCCGAGGGGGTCGTCATACGGTCGGTCATTGGGTCCAGGCTAACTGAGGCGCAGCTCAGGGACGCCCGGTGCCCACGTGAGGGTACGGCGGGAGTGTGTGCGGACCCTGCGCGAGGATGGGAGCCATGGACGCCGAACTGTTTCCCCGGAGCCGGACGGAGATCGCACCGGGCGCCGTGCACCTGCCGGACTGGCTGCCTCCCGGGCGCCAGAAGGAACTCCTGGAGGCCTGCCGCGACTGGGCGAGGCCGCCCGCGGGACTGCGCACGGTCCGTACCCCGGGCGGCGGCACGATGACCTCCCGGCAGGTCTGCCTCGGATGGCACTGGTATCCGTACGGGTACGCGTCAACGGTCGTCGACGGGGACGGGGCGCCCGTGAAGAAATTCCCCGCCTGGCTGGGGGAGCTGGGGCGCAGGGCGGCGCGGGACGCCCTCGGGGACCGGGCTCTGACCGCTCCCGGGGACCACGATCCGGCACCAGGGGGCCTGCCACAGGGGAGCCCGCCATCCCCGTACGACTACGACATCGCGCTGATCAACTTCTACGACGCCGACGCCCGCATGGGTATGCACCGCGACAGCGACGAGAAGTCCGGCGCCCCCGTGGTGTCGCTGAGTCTCGGCGACACCTGCGTCTTCCGGTTCGGCAACACCACGTCGAGAGGCCGCCCCTACACGGACGTGGAACTGCGCAGCGGCGACCTGTTCGTGTTCGGCGGCGCGGCCCGGCTCGCCCACCACGGCGTGCCGCGCGTCCACGCGGGCACCGCGCCGCCCGAGTTGGGACTGACCGGCCGTCTGAACATCACCCTGCGGGTGAGCGGCCTCCGGAGCGCGTGAGGGGCTACTGGCCGGTCACCGGGCCACCGGATCATGGGACACTCGCCCTCATGAGCGGCGATGCGACCCCCGGAGCGGTGGGAGAAGGAAGCACCAGGACACGGCTGGACCGAGGGCGGGGTGCGCTCGGACCCGCGTTGGAACTCGTGCACACGGGACGCGCGCCGACCCGGGCCGTGCTCACCGCCGAACTGGGCGTCACCCGGGCGACGGCGGGCGCTGTCGCCGCGGAGCTGGAGGCGCTCGGCCTGATCCGCGTCGACGCCCGCCCGGGCGCCGCGGCCGGTTCGCAGGGCCGCCCCTCGCACCGCCTCGAACTCGCCGAGGACGGCCCCGTGGCGCTGGCCGCCCAGGTGCACGCCGACGGCTTCCGGGCCGCCCTGGTCGGCCTCGGCGGCCGGCTCGTGGCGACGGCGCCGGGCTGCGAGACCGTGGACGCCGACCCGGCGAAGGTGCTCCGCTCGGTCGTGGAGGCGGGTGCCGAACTGCTCCGGGAGACGGGCCGCCGCTGTGTGGGCGCCGGGGTGGCCGTCCCGTCGGCCGTCGCCGAACCCGAGGGCACCGCGCTCAACCCGCTGCACCTGGCCTGGCCGGCCGGCGCGCCCGTGCGGGAGATCTTCGCGGAGTGCGTCCGCGCGGCCGGCATCACCGGTCCGGCGTTCGCCGCCAACGACGTCAACCTCGCCGCGCTCGCCGAACACCGGCACGGCGCTGGCCGCGGCTCCCGCGATCTGCTGTGCGTGGCGACCGGGCACCGGGGTGTCGGCGGTGCGCTGGTGCTCGACGGGCGGCTGCACACGGGCAGTTCGGGCCTCGCGCTCGAAGTCGGCCACCTCACGGTCAATCCGGAGGGCCGCGCCTGCCACTGCGGCAGCCGGGGCTGCCTGGACGTCGAGGCGGACCCCCTCGCGTTCCTGACGGCGGCCGGCCGCGACCCCGGCCCCGAGGTGTCACTGCTCCAGCAGGCCAACGAGCTGATCCGCGACCACTACGCCGACCCGGGCGTACGCACCGCCGTCGAGGCGCTCGTCGACCGGCTGGGCCAGGGACTCGCGGGCCTGGTCAACATCCTGAACCCGGACCGCATCATCCTCGGCGGCCTGCACCGCACGCTCCTCGACC